>QOPE01000019.1 GCA_003331565.1 SAR86 cluster bacterium
GATAGTGGTTCGAGATACCAAACTAAGCTCTACAACAGAAATTTTTTACTAAATAATGACCTCCCTTGCCCAGATTGGATTTAGAAATAAGTATCTATTTCCTTAAAGCCGTTTGTGCCTTAGGTAAAAGTGGGGACGCTAAGGCACAAGACTATAATTCTTAATTAGAAATTAAGGTTAAATTTCACTCCATAATTTTTACCGGGCAATGGAACTTCAGATTTAACATATGACGAATGATTTCTGGCAACTTCATCAAGCAAGTTATTTCCAAATATAGAAACACTTAAATTTGAGTTACCTAAATCAAATGTTTTGGTTAATCTTGCATTAAGCATCTGGTAGCCATCGGTAGGAGTTTCTCCCTCACCAATCTCATCTTGCTTATCAACATCTTTTAGCAGCAGTTTAAATAACATACTACCTTTTGAGTAAGAAAGTGAATAGAGATTCCTTGCCGGAGTAATTCTTGGAACATCATGTCCATCACTAAAAGATGCGGTGAGTTCATCCCTAGCATAGCTAATGTCTAACAAACCAGATCCAAGGTCGTATACTCTGCCGATTTCTAGCTCATAACCTCTAAACTCTGTGCTTTCTTGAAGATAATTAGCAAGAGTCAGACCCTCATGATCATCATGGTCCTCTTCATGCTCCTCATCATGATCAGCATGCTCTTCTTCAGATTCATCCTGCAAATAAATATAGTCATCTATATCATTTTGGAAAGCAGTAAATGATGCATAAACTCCTTCATGAGCGTATCTAAGTATAAATTCAACATTTCTAGCCGTTTCAACATCGAGATTGGTATTGCCCACCTCAAACCTTTGCGTTACCAAGTGAGGTCCGTTCATGAATAACTCTGTAACAGATGGTGCTCTTTCCACAACAGATGTTCCAATCTCTAAAGATAAAGATTCGTTAAGATCTCTTGATAAAGCAATAGCAAAACTTCGATTATCAAAATCTCTATTGTAGTTTACTGTCTCAGTCTCTTCCTCATCATGATGCTCTTCTTCTTCATCGTGATGCTCTTCATGAGTAGTGATGGAACCTTTTCGATTTATATTATCTATCCTAAATCCAGCATCTAATTTGAATAAACCATAATCTCCGTAAATATAGTACCCGACAGTTGTTTCCTCAGAAGTTGCAGGATCCATAAAAGATTCACTTCCGATGACTGATGACTCCTCTTCTGCAAAATTAAAAGCAAGCTTTTGTGAAAACAGTGAGGTATCAGCTAGATTGAAAGTATAGCCAAACTCCGTTGCTTCGTTAGCAAATGTTGTAGGGCCTTCTTCATGTCCGTGCTCATCATGCTCTTCATCTTCATCATGATGTTCCTCTTCTTCAGCATGTTGCTCAACTAATTCATAGTCGGTATCTCTAATGAAATAATCAACTGAACTAAAAATGGAACCATCAATATTTAAGGAACCCCTTAGATCAAGTTTATCAGAATCAGTGGTAGCAAAGATTCTTTCACCTTCATGCTCTTCTTCTTCGCCATGCTCTTCCTCTTCACCATGCTCATCACCATGAAATAGAATTCCATGCATATTTTCTAATGACTTGGCAGAAATCCCAAGGTATCCCCAATCTCCAGTTTTTGAAATACCAATACTGGTTGACTCTAACTCATAATCTGAGTTTGCTAAAAAACCAGCATCATCATGGTGCTCTTCTTCCTCATCATGATGCTCTTCTTCTTCTTCATCATGATGCTCTTCTTCTTCATGCATGATAGCACCTGAGGGAATGTCAAAATTTCCAAATTCAGCATTTTTATGAAAAAGGACTATATTTAGACCGCCAACATTATCTGTATAAGAAAAATTTTGAGACTCACCATCATTAACAGACTGAGACTCAAGACCAAGTTGAAAGCTTGGTTTATCAAAGTCTACTTTTGAGATGGTATTATCAACAATATTGATAATCCCGCCAATGCTTCCATTAGCGTATAAAAGTGATGCAGGCCCCTTGATCACTTCTATCTGTTGGATGTTATTTAAATCTGTATCATTTGGATGATCTGGACCCAGTGCAGAGACATCCCTGTTAACAACTCCATTATCAAGAACTTTCACCCTGGTACCTGACATACCTCTTATTATTGGTTGGCCAATGGCAGACCCATAATCAGCTGAGGAAACTCCAAGCAAATCATCAATTGCTTCACCTAAACTTGAATTTGCAGCAGTATTGATATCGTCACCATCCGCCACATGCAATGTACCTTTTGTTTCAGAAGAAACAAATGAAGCTGTAACCACAATTTCTTCTGTTTCCTGTGCGGTTATATTTAATACTGAAAGTGCACCTATAACCAAAAATGCTTGAATTTTGTTCTTCATATTTACCTCCTTGAAGAAAAATTTAAGAAAAAGGAAATCTTAAATTCTTGGAGGTGCTCTTGATGTATAGCTTGATGAATGAATTAAGCTGACTAAACCTTCAGTTTTGTTGCTTAGAACAAGCTCATACTTAGAATTTTTTCGATAGCTAGTTTGGATTTTAGTTTCAGCAGAATCATTGCTGCAAAGCTGGCACTCTAATACATGTCCTTCCTCAGGACCCTCAAGGTGCAGAAATGGATCAGCAGAAGCTAGAGCAGCAAACAAAATCGCTGAACAAAGAAAAACTTGCTTTGACTTGAAAAAATAAATACTCATATCAAGTGTTATAATATAACACAAACAGAGTATAAATTTCTTTTTTAAATTTAGGGCTTGATCAACAAGCCCTGGTCATATTAATTTAAATTATATTTAATATTTAGTTGGAATGTGTTCTGAGGAAATAAAAAATTTTGAACGTCAAAGTTTGAATATTCATAATTAGTTTCACTACCATGAAAATTTATTTCAAATCTACTTTCATTGGTCCTTGAACTAAAGTCATCCGTCTCATCTTCACCGTTATCCCTGATGAAAAAGTAATAAATTCCACCCAATAACAATAATCCGCCAGCAGCACTACTGCCGCCACCATAACCACCACCTGAGCTACCTCCATATGAAGAATCGCTTGAGCCTGAGTCTCCGCCGCTACCGCCGCTTCCACCACCATGCCCGTAAGCAAAACTTAATGGTGATACTAAGGCAATGGATAATAATAAAATATATCTCATATTTATCTCCTAAATTTAAAGATTTGCTGGGCGTCCTAAGTATGTAAGGTTTAAATGTGCCCACTTAAAACAAGACTTAGGCAAAACAACGATTATTTCATTTAAGTAAGGACAAAAAAAATAATTACAAGGTTTTGAGTTTGAATGTAAATTTGGCGTATCGCATAATTATTGTATGAGTTTACAAGTTAAAGAAACTAATTCAGCATGCGGTGCTTTTGTAACAGGTATAGATCTAACCCAGAGAATTTCAAATGATCTAAGTGGCAAGCTGCGAGATTATTGGTTGAAACATAAGGTTTTAATTTTCCCTGAACAAAACTTATCAAATCATGATCTAGAAAATTTTACGCTTGCGTTTGGTGAATTTGGAGATGATCCTTTTTTTGGACATATTGAAGGTCATGAAAATATTGCAACAATTCGAAGAGATCCAAATGAAACAACTTCTATCTTTGCTGAGGTATTTCATACTGATTGGAGTTTTTTAGATATTCCTCCTGCTGGAACTTGTCTTTATGGGATTACTATTCCGCCAATAGGTGGCAACACCTTATTTGCTAACCAAGTGAGAGCATACGAAAGTCTGCCCACCAGTCTTAGAGACAAAGTTGAATCGCTAAGTGCAATTCATTCAGCCGAACTTGGATATGCCCCAACTGGAGCATATGGTGATGAAGATAAAAAAAATGGAAGATCAATGAACATAATTCCAAGCGAGGAGGCAAGGAAGAAATATTCACATCCGTTTGTAAGGACGCATCACGAAACAGGTAAAAAAGCATTGTACTCATCAGCTGCTTACATTCAGGGATTTGAAGGTCTTGAAAAAGATGAAAGTGATAGCCTGCTTATTGAGTTATACCAATGGCAAACAAGAGAGGAATTAATATATTCACATCAGTGGTCAGAGAAAATGCTTATTATTTGGGATAATAGATCTCTTTTGCATGCAGCAACTGGTGGATACGATGGATATCAGCGTTTGTTACACAGAACTACAATAGCTGATACTCAATTTTAAATAAAACAGAAAGTCTTAGCTGATCTGGCTAGCTACTAAAAGCCCGGCTATTGATAATTGAAGAATTAGAGTAATAGTGAGTATCTTTTTTGTGAGGTTACTCGGTTGGAATTCTTTATCAAGTTTATTTACAAGATATATTGCGCCAATATTCACAATCGGTAATCCTAGAGCAGCCCAAATACCTGCGATCATTAATAATAAAACTGGGTTGGGAAGAATAAAGTATGCTGTGCAAGAAAATGCTGGGATTAATAATGCTATTAGATGAACAAGCTCCTGCCTTGTATTCTCTCTTTCAAAAATTAGCCCCATTGAAATGAAGTAATCTGTGATGGTTCGAGTAAAAGCTGCGGTGCCAGAAAGAAAAGTTGAAAATAAAACAAAGAATGTTAATGGGATGAAAAACCAACTAGCCCATTCTCCTAAAATACTAGTGAACATCACTAAAAGTGTTTGGATAATATCTCCGTTAGGAGGCGGGTAAAGGCCCTGAGAGTTTAAAATCGATGCTCCCAATAAAAAGAATGGAATGGTACCAATGGTAACGAGAAAAACTGTTATCCAAACATCGGTTTGCATAGTCTTAATCCAATTTCTCACTTGTCTTGGATCGCCGTCATGATTTGAATATCCTTTTTCTTTACACCAGTATGTATAGGCCATAATTTCGCCATAACTAATACCTGTGAATCCAAAAACCGCAAGCGCTAATGCTGTATGCTCGGTTGGGAACTTAAAACTGAGACCTCCGAGGATATCCTCTGCTTGTATAGAGAAAGGTGTGGATTGCATTGAAATTGCAATGATTAAAGTGACAATGGAAAAAATAAAAACCATAGCCAATAAAATTTTTTCAAGAGACTGGTAACCTCCGATATACAAAATCAGCCAAGTAATAAAGCACAGGATAAATACCCAGGTTTCGACACTGATAATTGAAATCATCAAGTATCCGGATTCGGCAACCGCTCCAATTAATCCGCCCATTCCAGCAACTGATGGAATGACTCCAATGAACATAAACCATACCAACCACGAAGCCTGCTTATCATTAAAGTTAGTCTTTGGGCCAGGCATTTCAGCAAATGATTCAAGAAAGGTTTTTTTTGTTACTACAACATAACGACTGATCTCTGCTTGTATCAAAGGTTTGCTCCACAAGCTTAATAAAATCCACCACAATAATGAAAAACCTGCGGCAGCTCCTAATAAGGGTGATAGAGCTATAGAGCCACTGCCGACAATACTTCCAGTAACAATTACACTAGGGCCTAGAAATAAGATCCTTTTAAGGAAACTATCGGGAGCAATCCTCATGGAAACTTAAAGGTGTCGTTCTGCAAGAGCTTGGAGCTCAGATTGAAGATCAGGATTATTTAAATGAAATCTATCTATCTCCATTCGAAAATCTAAATTATTAAACTTTTGAAGATTTGATTGATACCAATTAAGGTTCTTGAACTCTATTTCATGCTTTCTTTTTAAATGGATATTCAAAAGCCATGATCTAAAATCCATTTCGATAATCTTATTAAAAAATAATTCAGCATTCTCAAGATCATCATTTAGATAGTATCCAAAATAAATTGCAGAGACTCGTCTATCAGATGTGGTCTGACCTTGAGGAATTGGATCTAGTTCATAAGCCTTTAATAAGAAATCTATTCCCTCATCAACTTGATGATTTCTTAATAGCGCTTCTCCATAAACAGACGTCACTCTTGGATCATTTGGGTTAAGTTGAAACGCTCTCATACCGCTTAATTTAGCTTCTTCAAATGAATGCATCGAAAGATGGACTTCTGCAAGCATTCTATGTGCCTCAAAATCATTTTTATTTAACTTAACTGCAAGATCGATATGAAAAATGATGTCCTCAACAAGCTGGTCAGTATTATCTAAGTAACCTCTTCCTAAGGCTTGACCTAGAACACATGCTTTCCAAGCATGTGCTTGCGAATTATGTTCATCAGCTTGAATTGCTTTTTCTAATACATCCAAAGCTTTTTGATTGTCTTCTTTTGTGAAACGATGATGATAATCTTTGCCTTTTAGAAGACATTCATAAGAGGTCATACTATCAGTTGGTATTCTGTTGGCCCTCTCAAGACTTTGAAGCTCAATATTTCCAAGCAAAGAAATAATTGTCTTCCTAACTATCTCATCTTGAACATCAAAAATATCATCTTTATCTAACTCAAATTTATTGCCCCAAATAATATTTCCTTCATCCATTTCAGATAGCTCTACCGAAATTCTTAATCTTTCATTTAATGACCTCATACTTCCTGAAACTATGTAATCAACATCAAATTTATCTTTGTACTCCTCTAGAGAGTAGTTTTTATTTCGATAATCAAAGCAGGTCTGACGAGAGAGAATTTCAATTTCTTTAATCATTGAAAATTCTGTAATAAGATCTTCAACGATCCCATCGACAAGAAAAGCTCCATCATCATCCTTATTCAAATTTTCAAAGGGGATGACAGCAATCTTTTTCTTATATGATTTATCAAGCGAGATTTGATTTTTATAAAGGGCATCTTCGTCATCAACATCATCGCTTGATTTTTGAAGTAGATAAGCAAATATTAATATTAAAGGTAGTCCGATTGGGGCAGCAAAGAATGTAAATTGAATAATTACAGCTGAACTAAAGCCCAAAGTTTCTTCAAACTCAATGTTGTCAGAAAGAACGCTGATTAACTGGATGCTGGCTACGCAAAAGACTATATATCCAGTAGCTACTTTCCAAAGCTGACCAACAATTTTTTTAAACATTACATTTTTTATAAATATCACTGTTAGATTACTTTTAATCTAATTGATATTCAAACTCACTAATAAAAGCTTTTGTATATCTTAGATTCTTTCTGATAATCTAATAAAAAATGAATAAAGAAATTAAACATTTCAATGCTACTGACCCCATTGAATCAGTACTCCATGCACTTGAAGAAGATGCAGGAGTAATCATCGATAATGTAATGACAGATGATCAGCTTAGTAGCATACAAAAAGAGCTTAAGCCTTATTTAAAACAGGCACAGAATGGACAAGATAACTTTACAGGTTTTAAAACTCAGAGAGTAGGTGCATTAATAGCAAGATCTGCAACCTCTAGAGATCTTGCAATGCATTCGATGATTAACCAAATGGCTAAGTTATTTCTAATTGATCATTGCGACAATTATCAGCTTCACTTCACTTCAGCAATTAATATTGGCCCTGGAGAAACGCCACAGATTTTACATAGAGATCGAGGGGTATGGGGCGGATATGTTCCAAGAAAAATTGAGACTCAGTTCAGTGCAATATGGGCAGTCACAGATTTTACTTTTGAAAATGGTGCCACACAAATTGTTCCAGGTTCCCATAAATGGGATAAAGATAGGGAGCCTAAACCTGACGAAATTGCCTATGCCGAAATGAAAGCTAAGTCTGTATTAATTTATACAGGTTCAGTTTTACATGGGGGGGGAGAAAATAATTCAAAAGAATCAAGACTGGGAGTGTTTTTACATTATGCTCCGAGCTGGCTCAGACAAGAAGAAAATCAATACCTCTCATGTCCTCCAGAAATAGCTAAAGATTTTTCACCTGAGTTGAGAAAGCTTATTGGTTATTCAAAAGGTGGGTATGTGCTTGGGTTTTATACAGACCCAAAAGACGAAACAGGTGAGCTTGAGTCCATCTCTCCCTCAAGGCTGTTTAATGATCAAAGAGATGAGTACTCAAGAATTGAAAGTGCGAGTGAGTTGGTAAAAGAGTCCTTAAAAAAAGGAATATAGTTTTTATTCACCAAATGAAAACACTTTATCCAGATATTTCTCCTTTTAATTCTGATTTCCTTATCCAAGGCTCTCATAAAATTTATTTTGAGGAATCAGGAAACCCAGATGGTAAACCCCTAGTTTTTCTGCATGGAGGACCTGGAGGTGGCGGAGATAAAAATGTCAGACGTTTTTTTAATCCTGAGGTTTACCGTATTGTTAACTTTGATCAACGAGGATGCGGACGCAGTAAGCCAAATGGACTGCTTGAAGAAAATACGACTTGGCACTTAGTTGAGGATATTGAAGCCATTCGTGAAAAATTAAACATAGATAGTTGGATGGTTTTTGGTGGTTCTTGGGGAAGCACTTTAGCCTTGACTTATGCTCAAACCCACCCTGAGAGGGTCACTGAAATGGTATTAAGAGGGATTTTTCTCTTAAGAAAAAAGGAGCTTGATTGGTTTTATCAAGAAGGTGCGAGCAAAATTTTTCCAGATAGCTGGAAAGCGTTTATCAAAGTTATTGAGCCAAATAAAAGACATAACCTCATGAACGCTTATCATGAGATCTTTAAAGGTTCTGATAAACAGAAGAAGGAAATAGCAGCTGTTGCCTGGTCGCAATGGGAGGCTACAACCAGTAGCGTCATAATTAATAAAGCTAGGATAGAAGGTTTTTCAAATATTGATTTTGCGATTGCGTTTGCAACTATAGAAAATCATTATTTTATCAACGGTGGTTTTTTTGAAAATGAAAATCAGCTTATTAATAATATAGACCTAATAAGATCTATCCCATCAGTAATTGTGCAAGGTAGGTATGACGTTGTATGTCCTATGGATACTGCTTGGGAACTTCATCAAGCATGGCCTGAAGCTAAATTTATTGTTGCTGATAACTCTGGACACAGCGCATTTGAAAAAGAAATTACTCACCATTTAGTTAATGCAACCGATACTTTTGCTAGCCGATAAAAATCTTTCCTTTCAAATAAAGCACTGTTCTACCGCCAATCAAGACCCTCTCATTCTCAATGATGCAAGTTAGCTCACCTCCTCGATCAGATAATTGCGCAGCAAGAAGCTTTTTCTTGTTAAGTTTTTTTGCCCAGTAAGGCGCGGTAACACAATGAGCTGAGCCAGTAACTGGATCCTCATTCACACCTGTCTGAGGAAAAAAACATCTTGAAACGAAATCATAAGTTGATGATTGTGCAGTTACTATTAGGCCCATCGCATCAAGCTTCGCAACAGCAGAAAAGTCTGGTTTTAACCCTTTGACTATTTTCTCATCATCCACCACGACCATTAATTTAGTCTCTCCCACCAAACATTCATTAACTTCTGCTCTTATTGCCTTTGAAATTTCTTCAGATAAATTAGTTGGGGTCGCAATATCTGCAGGAAAATCTAGAAAAATTTTGTCATCAGTTTTTTTTGCAATTAAAGCTCCATGCTCCAAACAATTAAACTCAATTAACTCATCAACAATTTGAGGATAGTATTCAAACAACACCTTTGCAGATGCAAGGGTTGCATGCCCACATAAATCAACTTCAATGGTTGGAGTGAACCATCTAATCTCAAATGGAGTTTTAGAAATATCTATAAATGCGGTTTCAGATAAATTATTTTCAAATGCGATTTCTTGCATCAACCCAGCCGAGATGTTTTTTTCTAAAATAACAACTGCAGCAGGGTTTCCTTTAAACTGAGAGTTAGTAAATGCGTCAACTTGAAAAATTGGTAACTCCATTCATTAACTTTAAACCTTGATATGTTGGAGAACAATAACTCTGCGTATTATTTAAAATTTAGATTTAAAAGGTTTGATTAATTAAAATAGTTTTATGAAAGAATTAGTTTTGGTGATTGGTGGCTCGGACTCCTCCGGTGGAGCAGGTATACAAGCAGATATTAAAACAATTACCGCACAAGGTGCTTATGCCTCGAGCGTCATTACATCAATCACTTCGCAGAATACACTCGGTGTCCAAGATATTTTTGATCTTCCAAATAATGTTATTTCATCCCAAATTGACTCAGTGATCTCAGATCTTGATATCGAAGTCATTAAGATTGGAATGATGAATAATATTGATGTAATTGAATATATCCAAAAAACATTTGTAAATAAAAAACTAGTAATAGATCCTGTGATGGTTTCAACTTCAGGTGACATTCTTGTTTCTGAAAAAGTGATGAATTCTATAAAAAACTCATGGTTTGCTAATGCAGAAATTATCACTCCAAACATCCCAGAAGCAGAGATATTATCCAATTCAAAAATTGATGGTGTAGAAAGTCAATTGAGTGCAGCAAGAGCTCTTCTTGAGTATGGTCCGAAATACGTATTATTAAAGGGTGGCCATAAAAATGATAATTTAATAACTGATGTCTTGATATCTAAAACTGATGAAAAAATCTTTCAGCACGAAAGAGTTGATACTGAAAATAATCATGGCACAGGCTGCACACTTGCAAGCTCTATTGCAGCAAAAATAGCACAAAATAAAAATATGAAAGTTGCTGTTGAGGAATCAATAAATTATGTGGTTCAGCTACTAGAAGTATCACCAAAAGTCGGATCAGGTAATGGGCCTTTAGTTCACTGTATTAAACTGACCTAACTCTTCTTTTTTGTACCTCTAACAAAACGCATTCTGATTGAATAAACTCTTATTAAAGCTACAAATGTAATTATTAGCTGAGTAAAAATTGAAATCATGATGGTGTTTCGCCAATCCCAAATATCTATGGTGAGCCACAAAAGAAATGTTTGAAGGGGAAAATTAATAACCAACCCCATCAAAACAACAATAATACTTTCTCTAAAGGCAGTTTTTTCTGTTTGATTCATGCTTTTTTAAGGAAGCAAATTGTAATTTAATTCCTTCATTAAGTCTTTATCTAAATAACGATTGATAACTTCGATTTCTTCACGCGAGAGATTAGGTACGGTTAATGACTCTGTAACACTTTTATCACTACTTTGTCCCCTACCATTTAAATATCTATCCATCGGAATGAAATTACCATTAAATTCTATTTTTGAAGATATCTTATTGAAGTAGCTTTGCTGATCATTATGAAAATCCTCTACTTTTACTAACATGCTTATTGGCACCTTATTGATCATTTCTAAGTAACTCGAGTTTTTTTGGTTCCAGAGCATGATTAAATTTTCATAATCCTCAATTTGAAATTGAACAAAATCAAAAAAGTTGAGTTCAGTAATTTTTGGGTAATGATAATAATATGGATCACGATGCATTGCCTTTAACCAAGTGTATGGATTTCTAAATGTGAAGAGAAAAATAGTTTCTTGCGTAGCAAATTTTTGAATTTCAGTCTCATTGGGGGCAAGTCGATGTTTCCAACCTAAATAATCATAATATAAAAATTTAATATTAAAGTTTTCAATAACAAATGAGCTTAGGGCATTAGTGCCGGTATGTCTTTCTCCAAAAATTTTAAAACTTTGGACTATCAATCTTCTAATTTTACAGCCGTTCCGTAAGCAATAACCTCTGATGCGCCTGGAGTTATGGTAGAGGTTTGAAATCTAAAATTAACTACTGCATTGGCTCCCATAGAAGTTGCTGTCTCAATCATTCTTGATAGAGCCTCATCTCGAGCGCCTTCAAGCAAGCGTGAATAACTGATTAACTCTCCCCCAACAAGATTCTTAAGATTGGCCAAGATATCACTGCCAACATTTCTAGCTCTCACAGTGCTGCCAGTCACAATCCCCAAATATTCTTTTATATTTTGATTTTCAAGATTTGGTGTGCTTACAATTAACATAATGATCTATTTTTTGAACTCATGATAAATGAAACGCTCATAGAAACAAAGTTCGCTATTGGTGAACTTGTCCAACACAAGTTCTTAGCATTTAGAGGAGTGATCTTTGATATTGATCCATCATTCAATAATACAGAAGAATGGTATCTTGGTATTCCAAAAGATTTCAGACCAAGCAAAGATCAACCTTTTTATCATCTACTAGCTGATAATGGAAACATGTTTTATAACGCTTACGTTTCCGAGCAAAACCTTGTTTTTGAACAATCACCAAAACAGGTCGATCATCCAGATATCAGTTTTTATTTTGCAGAGTTTGATGGAAAGAGATATCAACTCAACAAGCAAAGGGTCAATTAGCTATTTTTATGAGCAGGCTATTTTCACGGCCAGGACAAAAACATCAACTGCGTCCTCCAATTGTTCTATGGAAATAAATGTTGGTGCTAATCTAATATTTGAATCATCAGGATCATGCATGCCTGGATAGGTTGAGCCAGCAGGCGTGAGAGATACTCCTAAGTCCTTACAAATACTAATTATCTTTTTTGCTTTACCCTTAGGAGCATTAAAGGAAATAAAATATCCTCCAGTAGGAATGGTAAAGCTTCCGCATTCATCACCCAAAGATTTGAGTTTATCAATTACTAAATCGAACTTTGGCTTAACAAGTTTTGCATGTTCTTGCATATGCTTTTTAACATCCTCTACGGATTTAAAAAATAATGCATGACGCATTTGATTGACCTTATCAGGAGCAACAATCATTGATCCTCTTTGGTGATTGACTAGATCAAATAGCTCTTTGCCAGCTGCAAAGAAAGAAATGCCCCCTGCCCCAAAGGTTACTTTTGAAAATGAGCTGATAACAATTGCTTGATTAGCCATCTCTGCCTCTTCAACTAATTTCCAAGTAGCAGATTGATATGTAGTTTTATCAAAATCATGGAGTAGATACGCGTGGTCAAAGATACAAACCATTTTTGTGGAATAATTTTTAAACATTTCAAGTGTGTTGATGAGATTCTCATCAGAATAAACATCACCAGATGGATTTGAATGTCTAGGCACAATGATTGCTCCCATTACATTATCCGTTTTATCTAAAACTTCCCTAAGCACATTCAGATCAATGCCCTTTCCGGTTAATGGGACAGTAATAATTTCAATTCCTAATTCTTCGAGCATCCTAAAATGCCTATCAAAACCTGGAACTGGGCAAATAAATTTAGGATTTGATACATCCTTCAATGGCTTTTCTAAACCTTTTAGGTGAAGTGCCAAGCAGGTTTGATAAGTCACAAGCAAGCTTGATTGTTCTGCTACTGCGGTCAGTTCAATAGGTGATGACAGTAGTTCAGAGGCAAGCTTTCTTGCTGATCGGATCCCTAATGGCTCACCGTAATTTCTTAAATCTACTCCATTGTCATCATGAGAAGGAACATTGATTGAAAGTAATTCATTGGACAAATCGAGCTGATCAGCCCCTGGCTTGCCTCTCGTTAAATCAATATTCAATGATTTTGATTTTAATAATTCAAATTTAGATTGAAGATGTTCATCCATAGTATGATAGAAATCAATTGCGTTCATATTAAAACAATTTTGTTATGGAGAATATAACTTTAGTACTAATAATGGTTTTTATGGTTCTATCTCTAGGGCTATTAATAATCTTTTACTTTAAGAATCACAAAACAGAGAATATTGAAAATGCATTCAAGGTAATTGCCTCGCAAGTATTAGAAGAGAAAAACTCCTCTCTTGCTAAAGAAAATATTGAAAGAGTAAATGTAGTTCTTGAGCCATTCAAAGAACAAATAAAAGAACTTAATAACCAAATTAGCGATTTAAAAAAAGAACAGGCTGTCGCAAAGGAATCTTTTAAAAATGAGGTCTCAAAAGTCATTGAGCAAACATCAAAGATCAGTATTGATGCAGAAAACTTAACAACTGCATTGAAGGGCGATTCCAAAAAACAAGGTAGTTGGGGAGAAATGGTTCTTGAGAAAACCTTAGAAGAGTCAGGTCTAAGGCTTGGAAAAGATTATCAACTGCAACAAAGTTTTAGGAATACGAAAGGGGAACTTCTAATACCTGATGCTGTGATTTATTTACCAGGTGAGAGAAATATTATTATTGACTCAAAAGTTAGCTTGAAGAGCTATAAGGCATATATTGATACGGATGATGAAACAAAGAAAGATGAGGCCCTGAAAAATCATATTACATCTTTAAAGGACCACATAAAAAATCTTAACTCAAAAGGCTATAACCATATTGAAAAGTTAAATCCGCCTGATTACATACTAATCTTTGTACCTTTAGAGTCTGCCTTATCTCTTGCTCTTACAAGTGATTGGGACCTTCAAAGACTAGCAATGCAAAATCAAATTGCTTTTGTAACACCAACAAACCTGATAGCAATTTTAAGAATGGCTGAGAGCCTATGGAAATTAGATGCACAAAATGCAAATGCATCTAATATTGCTAAAAGGGCTGGACATCTCATCGATAAATTTTCAGGCTTAAATGATGACTTAGAAAATATTGGTAAATACTTAAATTTGGCAGGCAAGGCATTTGATGCTGCTGATAACAAACTCTCAAGCGGCAAAGGAAACCTCTTCGATCAGATTAAAGAACTTGAAGCTCTTGGAGCAAAATCAAAGAAACTTATTTCAAAGAAATAAAGATGGAGCATTTAAAACCATGGTTTCACATCGCATTACCAGTGGTTATTGCAATAAATATTTTCTTTCTTAGCTTTATTGCTCTGATTGCTTTTGCAGAATCTAGTCTGACTTTAGAACATCAGAGAATAATAAGTGTGAGTATCAATACGATAACTTTAGGTCTTTTCACTTCATGCTTATCAATTTTATTTGGTACTTTTTTTGCAGTACTAACAACATATTATGATTTTCCTCTAAAAAAAATAATATCGGTCGCACTTGTTCTTCCGATTGCATTTCCGCTATATGTATATGCATTCATATTTGTTGGAGGTCTTGAATACAGCGGGGGTATTGCAACATGGATAAGATCTTTTGATATAGAAATAGGTTCGCCTAGAAATATATTAAGTGGTGCGATTATTTTTAGTTTGTGTGTTTATCCATATATCTACTTATTTACAAAATCTAGGTTAAGCAATATTTCTTTTAGTATTTTTTTAGCATCAAAGTCATTAGGCAATTCAAATGTAAAGACTATATTTAAAGTCATATTGCCATTAGTTAAGCCAGCAATAATAGCTGGCGCAATTCTAGCTTTTTTCGAGGTAATCGCTGATTTTGGAGGGGTTACAGTTTTGCAAATTCAAACTTTAACCACGGAGATCTACTCCACTTGGTATGGTTTGCAAGATTTTATTGGTGGTGCGAGATTAAGTATTGTTTTGTTTGTAATTGCGATGGTTGTCTTAATCATTGAGAAAGTTTTGCAAAACCAAAAATCACTCTCATTAAATTCTGCCGACAAGATTATTCCAATCAATAGCAAGTATGCGATTTTCCAAACCATACTATCAATTGTTTTCTTATTAGTTGTGTTGGTTGGTCCTTTGGTACAACTTCTGGCTTGGATCGATATATCTAATTTTCTGTCATCACTTGGAACTGCATATTTAGCAAATTCTATAGTATTGGGGGTAATTTGTGCTCTTATCATTCTGATCGTTGGGCTACTAATTTCATTGGGATATAAGTTAGCGGCATCCTCTTCACTGATTTATCAATTTAGTCTGATTGGCTATGCGGTACCAGGAACAGTTATTGCGGTTGGCTTGATGTTAGTAGTTGATTCATTCTTTGGAATGAGCGTTACTCTATTTGGTGTCACAGGCTTAATTGTCTGTTTAGTAATTCGTTTTTTACCGATTGGATATAGGTACTTTTCTACGGCGTTAGATCAAATACCCAAAAATAATACTCATGTACTCGCATTGCATAACTTAAAGTCGTGGTCAGCATTTAAAAATGGTTATCTAGGCTTTCTAAAAAAGCCTTTTGTATTTGGGTTCTTATTCATAACAATTGAGTGCATGAAGGAGCAGCCTGCAACCATCTTATTACGACCTTCTGGATTTGAAACATTATCAACACAGGTTTACAACTTCACTAATGAGGGTCAGTGGGAGTTAGCTGCAAATCCAAGTCTAGTCCTTGTAATTATTAGCACCCTACTTGCTATAATTTTAGTGACAGAATCAAAGCAAAATAAATAAATGAAAAAAACATTTTTATATGAGGATCACCTTTCTCATGGTGCCAAGATGGTTGATTTTTCAGGTTGGAGCATGCCCATCAACTATGGCTCACAAATTGATGAGCATCACCAAGTAAGAAATGATGTTGGTATCTTTGATGTTTCGCATATGAGTATTTTTAAGATCTCAGGTCAAAATGCAGAAAGCTATTTAAGATATATTTTTTCGAATGATGTAAAAAAAATAAGTAGCAAAAATAAAGCCTTGTATGGTTTATTGCTAAATGAAAATGCCGGAATTATTGATGACCTAATTGTTTATTGTTTGAAAGGTGATTTCTTGATTGTTTCTAATTGCGCTACAAAAGAAAAAAATGAGGCCTGGTATCAAAAACATGCGAGTGAATTTGATGTCTCTGTAGATTACATTGATAACCAAGGTATTTTGGCCGTTCAGGGCCCTAATTCAATAAAAGTAATTGAAAAAATATTTGGGGGAGAAGCATCATCTCTAAACACAAATGAATGTGTAAAAGTTGATGGGGTGATGATTGCAAAAACAGGCTATACAGGCGAAGAAGGTTTTGAAGTGATATGCGAAAATAAATATCTTCGAAAGATTTGGAATTCTTCAATAGAAAGCGGGGCTAAACCTATAGGCTTAGCTGCAAGAGATACGTTAAGACTGGAAGCTGGATTTTGTTTATATGGATCAGATATGGATGAGTCGGTTAATCCACATGCTTGTGGCCTAACTTGGACAGTGGATATAAATGATCAGGACAGAGAGTTTATAGGTAAGCAAGCTTTTTTAAATATAAATGAGAAAGATGAACAGAAAATGATTGGAATTCTTCTCAAAGACAAAGGTATTCTAAGGTCAGGATATGAAATTACTCACATAGATGGGAAGGGAACAGTTTTATCAGGGACCTTTTCTCCAACGCTTAAAAAAAGTATCGGTCTTGCAAGGGTTGATCAAACAAATGAACAAAGCGGACTGGTAAAAATTAGAAATAAAGAGCTTGAAATTGAATTTGTTTCACCTAGATTCCTAAAAAAAATATAAAATAGGTCATGAGTGAAATTCCGGGTGATTTGAAATTCCTTTCTTCGCACGAATGGGCAAGGCTTGAAGATGATGGCACTGTTACTGTGGGTATCAGTGATCATGCTCAAGATTTATTAGGAGACATAGTTTTCATAGAACTTCCTGAAGTTGGCAAAGAAGTTGAAGCTGAGGGAGATGCTGCAATAGTGGAGTCTGTAAAAGCAGCATCAGATGTCTATACGCCCATCAGTGGAGAAATTATTGAAGTGAATTCAGCTCTGGAGGAACAACCTGAAACAGTGAATGGTTCTCCTTATGATGATGGCTGGTTTTTTAAAGTGAAGCCTATCAATGTAGATGAGATGAGTAATCTGCTTAGCCCAGAAGAATACTCACAAGTTTGTGAAGACTAAAGCATTCTAAATTTTGTATGAAAAAAAATCTTAAAGCTGAAAACAGCTCTAATGACAATTACTTAACTAATGTTAAAGGCACCTTATGTGGTTTTGCTGCAAGACACATTGGTTTAAGTGCTGATGATATCAACCATATGCTTGATATTTTGGGTTACAAGGATATAGATACCTTTACTGAGGCAGTTGTTCCAAAGAATATTCTCAATGGTGATTTGCCCGATATAGGAGAACCCTTATCAGAACAAAGTGCTCTCAAGAAACTAAAAGAAATTGCAATAAAAAATATTGTGGTGAAATCAATGATTGGTCAAGGCTATTACTCTGGATATATGCCAAATGTCATCAAGCGAAACGTATTTGAAAACCCAGGCTGGTATACATCCTATACTCCTTATCAAGCTGAAATTTCTCAGGGGCGTCTGGAAGCACTCATCAACTTTCAAACAATGGTTGCT
>QOPE01000002.1 GCA_003331565.1 SAR86 cluster bacterium
CGGAATTCTTGGTGCCCTAAATGAAGAGCTATATGACACATCGGTTGAATCAACATCATTTATAAAGGATTTAAAATTTAGACCCGGTGGTGTCTTTGGATCCTGCAGATATAAACTGAAAGACTTTAGTAAAAATCAAAAAGAATATCAGAGAATCATTGATGTATTTCGTGCTCATGACATTGGTTACTTTTTTTATAACGGAGGCAATGATTCTGCAGATACTGCACTAAAAATTTCTGAGGCATGTAAAAAACTTAACTATGATTTAAATTGCATTGCGATACCAAAGACAGTGGATAATGATCTAGCCGTAACCGATTGTTGTCCAGGCTTTGGTTCAGTTGCTAAATATGTAATTAACTCAACAATTGAAGCTGCTCTTGATGTTGAATCAATGGCGGCTAGTTCAACTAAAGTTTTTATCCTGGAAGTTATGGGTCGGCATGCTGGATGGATTGCTGCATCAAGTGCAGTCGCCATAGAAAGTTATCCTCATGCACCTGATCTCATTCTTCTACCTGAAATTACTTTCAAGGAAAGAGACTTTTTAAGGAAAGTAAAAGATGCGGTAGCAAGTAAAGGTTTTTGCGTAGTCGTTGCGTCTGAGGGAATTAAAAATAATAAGGGTAGATTTATTGCAGAAAGTGGCCTGAAAGATGCTTTTGGACACTCGCAGCTTGGGGGTGTTGCTCCTACTTTAGCAAATATTATTAGTAAAAAAACAGGTCTAAAGAATCATTGGGCAGTTGCTGACTATCTTCAAAGGAGTGCTCGACATATTGCATCGGGAGTTGATCTTGATCAAGCCTTTGCTGTTGGGAAGCATGCTGTTAAGTATGCAAGCAAAAATATGCATGGAGTAATGCCTGTAATAAAACGCTTATCTAACAATCCCTATAAATGGACAATTGAACCTGCTTCTTTAAAAAAGATTGCAAATGTAGAAAAAAAATTGCCCGCTTCATTTATTACAAAAGATGGATATGGAATAACCAAAAAAGGCATTGCTTATTTCAAGCCTTTAATTTCTGGCAAATTGGAGCATAAGTTTTCATCAATGCCTAAATATAAAAAAGGCAAACTCAAGTTAGTAAAAAAGAAGCTGCCTTTATGGGTCTAAGTCATTAAGGAATGAAATTGCCGATCTGATTTCCTTAATTAAATCCTCTTTTTGTTCTTGATTAAGAAAATTACCCACCTCAATATGCTTGCCTTTAGATAAAAAAAATAATTTATTCGTTTCGTTGTTAGTTTGTTTAATCTGAAACTTAACAAATGCTCTAAACTCCTCCCAAACAAAATCTCTAAAGATCCTCCCCTTTTCAATCTTTATTTTTGAGTGAGATAGGTAAATGACTTCTTTTTGCCTGCTCCATTTAAAGTTTGCATAAAATCCTAGGCTTACAAAAAAAATCTCTAAACCTGCAAATGGAAGAATTAGTGTTGCACCCAACATAAAAAAAGCTAGGCCAATAATTAAGCAAGTTGAAAAAAGGAGAGTAAAAAAAATAACTCTTTGGGTTCCGTAAAGCGAACGGTTAGGCTTAATTTCAAAGAAAAAACTATTTTGTTTATTTTGTTCAACCTTTATCATGTTTACATGGTTACTCGAAGTGATTTTAACAAGTACATATTGCCTGTATATAATCCAGCTAAATTTATTCCAAAAAAAGCAAAAGGCAGTTATGTATGGGATCAAAATAATAATAAGTATCTTGATTTTGCTTCAGGTATTGCCGTATCAAACCTAGGTCATTGTCATCCAACTTTAGTAAAAACATTAAATGCGCAGTCAAAAAATCTTTGGCATCTTTCAAACGTATTAGCAAATGAGCCTGCATTAAAGCTGGCAAAATTAATTTGTAATAAGACATTTGCCGAAAAAATCTTCTTTACAAATTCTGGTGCAGAAGCTGTTGAAGGAGCTGTGAAGACAGCAAGAAAATATGCTTCAACTAATTTTTCAAACAAAAAAAATGAGATCGTTGCTTTTAATGATGCTTTTCATGGCAGAACGATGATGGCTATTGCTCTTAATGGCTCCAAAAGGATGACCGAAGGTTTTGGTCCTATGCCAGGTGGCATTAAGCAGCACCCATTTAATCAAGTAGATGGTTTAAAAAAGATCATCAATAAAAATACTGCTGCGGTTGTAATCGAACTAATTCAAGGTGAGGCTGGAATAGTGCCTGCAAAAAAAGTATTCATTAACGAAATTAGAAAGTTATGTAAGAAAAATAATGCTTTAATTGTTATAGATGAAGTGCAATCGGGTGTAGGTAGAACTGGTCATCTTTATGCATATGAGAAGTACAACATAAAGCCTGACATTCTTTGTTCTGCTAAAGGCATGGGAAATGGAATACCAATAGGTGCAATTCTTACTACTAATAAAGTTGCAAAGGCAATGCATGTTGGCGCTCATGGTTCAACATATGGAGGTAATCCTCTGGCTTGCTCTGTTTCATATGAAGTATTCAAAGAAGTATCTAAAAAAAGCTTTCTTAATTCGGTAATAAAGAAAGAAAAAATTTTTTTAAGCTTATTAAATGATTTAAACAAAAAATATAATTGTTTTACTGCAGTTAGATCAGCAGGATTATGGATTGGTCTTGAGCTTAACTCTAAAATAGAGAATTTAACCCTTCAAAATATTATGTCTTCTGCATACGATGAAGGATTAATGATTTTAAAAGCAAACAATAATACTCTTAGGCTCGCACCAGCACTGACAATTTCAGAAAAAGAGATTAAATTGGGTGTTAAAAAATTAGAAAAAAGTCTTTCAAGAGTCCTCTGACACATCGAAAACTTCAGTAACCCTATCAACTTTTCGATATCCTTGCGGCAACATTAAGCCTCGCTTAGCTCTATCTGAGAGATAATTTTCAAGATCTTTAACACTGAAATTTTTAAATTGTTTCCCGCTATGAAGTTGCAGCTTTGACTCTGCTCCTAACAAACATACATGTTTCATTGCTTCTTCACCACTTTCAAATTTAGCCTTGGGAATATTAATGATTTTATTTCCTTTTCCTCTTGGAAGAATTGGTAAGCTGTCTAATGAAAAAATTAACATTCTTCCTATAGAAGAAATGGCAACAATTAACTGATGATGCGGGAGTATCTTAGTTGGCGGAACTAGTTTAGATTGAGGAGTTAATTTAATAAAATTCTTACCGGTCTTCTTGTTTGATAGAGTATTCCTAATTTCACTGATAAATCCATATCCAGCAGATGTTGAAATAATAAATTTTTCTTCATCAGCGCCAGCTATTACTCCTTGAAAAGACACACCTGACTCGGCACTTACTCTACCAGTAATTGGCTCACCCATGCCTCGAGCTGAGGGCAACGAGAAAGATGGTAACGAAAAACATTTTCCCGTTGAATCAAAGAAATTTGCCATTTGATTATTTCTACCTTGTGCGAAATGTCTTAGGCCATCATCGCCTCGATAATTTAATGAGCTTGGATCAACATCATGTCCTTTTGCTGCTCTGATCCATCCTGCTTTTGAGAGGATGATGGTTATTGGTTCGTTGGAAATGACTTCCTCTTCAGAAAAAGCCTTTGCGTTAGAGCTTTCAATAAGCGGAGAATTCCTTTCATCTCCAAACTGTTCTTTAATTTCAAGCAATTCTTTCTTTATATAAGTCTTTAACCTTGATTTGGAGCCAATGATCTTTTCCAAATCTTTTTTTTCATCCTTTAATAGCTTGCTTTCTTCTTCAAGTTTTATTTGTTCGAGTTTTGCAAGCTGTCTAAGCTTAATCTCAAGAATCGCATTGGCTTGAATTTCCGAAATCTTAAATTTCTTAATAAGTTCTTTTTTAGGTTCATCACTTTGTCGTATGATTTTAATGACCGTGTCTATGTCCACATAAACAATTAAGAGGCCTTCAAGGATATGCAATCTATCATCAACTTGCTGAAGCCTATGGTTAAGTTTTTTAAGCACCGTCTCTTGTCTAAACTTCAGCCACTCATAGAGTAAGTCTCTAAGGCCAAATACCCTTGGCGATCCAGATCGGTCAATCAAGTTAATGTTTGCTCTGTAGTTCTTTTGTAAATCTGTAGTTGCGTATAAATGGTTCATAACCTCCTCACCATCAATACGATTAGATTTAAGAGAGATAACAAGCCTAACTGGCTCTTGGTGATCAGCCTCATCTCTAAGGTCAACAACCATTGGAAGCTTCTTTTTGTTCATCTGGTCTGCAATCTGCTCTAAAATTTTTGATCCTGATGCTTGGTGTGGAAGAGCATCAATAATAATATCATTGCCCTCCTTTACCCATTTTGCTTGCATTTTAAAACCGCCTCTGCCGGTTGTATAAATTTCAATGAGCTCTTCATCTGAAGCAATTATTGGCGCATGATTTGAAAAATCTGGACCTTTGACATGCTTGAGTAGTTTTGAAATGTCAGCTTTGGGATTATCAAGTAGATAAATACAAGCATCTATAACTTCTGAAATGTTATGAGAAGGAATATCTGTGGCCATGCCCACAGCGATTCCTGTAGTTCCATTCAACAAAATATTTGGAACTTTAGATGGCAAAATTATTGGTTCCGAAAGAGAGCCATCAAAGTTAGGCTGCCAATCAACTGTGCCTAACTTAATCTCTTCGAGCAAAAGATTTGCATATGCAGTTAATCTTGATTCTGTATATCTCATTGCAGCGAAAGATTTTGGATCATCCTGTGTTCCCCAATTTCCTTGCCCATCAACAAGGGGATATCTAAAAGAAAAGTTTTGTGCCATCAAAACCATAGCCTCATATGCAGCACTGTCTCCATGCGGATGAAATTTACCGATTACATCTCCTACGGTTCTTGCAGATTTCTTGTACTTTGATCCAGCATTTAAACCTAGCTCGCTCATTGCATATAGGATCCTTCTTTGAACAGGCTTCATTCCATCACCAATATTTGGAAGCGCACGATCTAAGATGACGTACATCGAATAATTTAAATATGATTCCTCTGCATAATCTCTTAGTTTGATTGCATCAATTTTTTGGTTACTCATATGTCCACCCTAGCAATTTTTCCTTTTTTTTCGAGCCATGTCTTTCTATCCCCTGCCCTTTTCTTTGACAAAAGAAGATCCATCATTGCATTGACATTGTCTTTTGAGTCTATGGTAAGTTGAACCAATTTTCTGGTTGCTGGATCCATAACAGTCTCTCGAAGCTGGCTTGGGTTCATTTCACCAAGCCCTTTAAACCTTTGAATATCTATTTTTGGGTTTCCTTTTTTAGAACTAAGCTCTTTTACAATCTTATCTTTTTCTTTTTCATCAACTGCATATAATTTTTCTTTTGCGCAATCTATTCTAAAGAGTGGCGGCATCGCAACATAAATTCTGCCATCTTGAATAAGATTTTTATAATGCCTTAAAAAAAGTGCACATAGCAGTGTTGCTATATGTAACCCATCTGAGTCAGCATCTGCGAGGATACATATTTTTCCATACCTGAGGTTTGATAGGTCTGTTTCTCCAGGATTAACACCCATAGCAGTGGCTAAGTCTTTAATTTCCTGAGACTTAATTATTTCACTGCTTTCTAGATCCCATGTATTGAGAATTTTTCCTCTGAGCGGCATGATTGCTTGAAAGCCTCTTTCGCGTGCTTGTTTTGCAGAGCCCCCAGCTGAATCACCCTCAACTAAAAAAAGTTCAGTTTCATTGAGATCGATTGAATTGCAGTCAGATAACTTACCTGGAAGAGCGGGGCCTTGAAAGGTTTTTTTACGTGCGACTGTTTTAACTTCTTTTGATCTTTTCTGAGCAGATTCAATAGCAAGGTCAGCAATTAGTTCTGCCTCTTCAGTATGCTGATTGAACCAAATACTTAAAGAATCTTTTGTAGCTGCACTGACAAAGGATTGATGATCTTTAGAATCTAATCTTTCCTTGGTTTGACCGGCAAACTGTGGGTTTTTAAGTTTTGATGAAACAACAAATGCGGCATGATTAATTGTGTCGTCAGAAGTTAGCTTAATCCCCTTTGGCAAAAGATTTCTAAATTCACAAAATTCTTTAATTGCATCCAAAAGTCCAGATTTAAAGCCATTAAGATGTGAGCCACCTTGTGCAGTTGGAATCAGGTTTACATAAGATTCGTTAAGGAGTTTTTTGGAGTTATTCATAACCCAGTTGATAACAAAATCAATTGAATTATCTTCGTTAGATTTTGAACTTAAAATTGAATCTTTTAAGAGAAACTCTTCCTCTTTAATCTCATCACCTAAATAACCTTCTAAACCATTCGGATACTCCCAAGTTTCTTTATCGTCTTTTTTAAATTCACTTGCAAATGAAATTTTTAAACCCGGACATAAGACTGATTTTGCCTTTAGTAAATGTTTTAATTTTTTAACATCAACTTTCGAGGATTCAAAATACTGAGGATCAGGAATAAATCTTATGCTTGTTCCTGTATTCCTGTTGCCAACCTCGCCTGTAACTTTTAATTCTTTTGATTTTTCTCCGCCACTAAAACTCATTTCATGAATTTTTCCATCTCGCTTTATCGTTGCTGATAAATTTGTTGATAAGGCGTTCACAACGGATACACCGACTCCGTGAAGCCCACCAGAAAAGTTGTAATCCTCACCAGAAAATTTTGCTCCAGCATGGAGCTTACATAAAATTAACTCGACACCGCTTACTTTATGTTCAGGATGAACATCAGTTGGCATCCCTCTTCCATCGTCACTTACTTCAATGAAACCATCCTTAAAAAGATTGATCTTAATTTGAGAGCAATGCCCAGCTAAAGCTTCATCAACTGCATTATCTAGGACTTCTTGAATCAAATGATTAGGACAGCTGGTATCGGTATACATACCTGGCCTTTTTCTTACAGGATCTAATCCAGACAGTACCTCAATGGATTTAGCGTCGTATTGTTTAGCCATTAAGCCTTTGAATAGATTGAGTTTCCAGCAGCATTAAATTCTTTAGATTTTTCATGCATACCAAGCTCTATAAGCTCAATTTCATTACCATGCTCTTTTTTTATGTCCTGTGAAATCTTCATTGAACAAAATTTAGGTCCGCACATTGAACAAAAATGAGCTGTCTTTCCAGATTGTTTTGGTAAAGTTTCATCATGGAAATTTCTCGCAGTTTGAGGATCTAATCCAAGATTGAATTGATCCTCCCACCTGAATTCAAACCTTGCCTTTGAAAGTAAGTAATCTCTTACATAAGCTCCTTTATGTCCTTTTGCGAGGTCAGCTGCGTGAGCAGCAATTTTGTAAGCCATTAGACCTTGTTTAACGTCTTCTTTATTTGGCAAACCTAAATGTTCCTTGGGAGTGACATAGCAAAGCATTGAGGTGCCAAAGCTACCAATGTTCGCAGCTCCTATCGCAGAGGTAATATGATCATACCCAGGAGCAATATCTGTGGTTAAAGGTCCAAGAGTGTAAAAAGGAGCATCATGACACCAGGCTTCTTCTTTTTCTACGTTCTCTTTTATAAGATGAAGAGGTACATGTCCTGGGCCCTCAATCATGACCTGAACATCATGCTCCCATGCATGCTTTGTTAAATCTCCCAAAGTTTTTAATTCTGCAAATTGTGCTTCATCGTTGGCATCTGCTATGGAGCCAGGCCTGAGACCATCACCCAAAGAAAAAGATACGTCATACTTTTTCATAATTTCGCAAATATCATCAAAATGTTCATAAAGAAAATTTTCTTTATGGTGAGACAGGCACCAACTAGCCATAATTGATCCGCCTCTTGAAACAATCCCTGTTAAGCGATTTGCTGTCAATGGAACATATCTCAATAGAACACCTGCATGTATGGTGAAATAATCAACACCCTGTTCAGCTTGTTCTATTAATGTATCTTTAAAGACATTCCAGTTTAGATCTTCGGCTTTACCATTAACTTTTTCTAATGCTTGATAAATCGGAACTGTTCCGATGGGCACCGGAGAATTCCTGACAATATGCTCTCTGGTTTGATGAATATTTTTTCCTGTAGAAAGATCCATCACAGTATCTGCACCCCATCTTGTAGACCAGACAAGCTTCTCAACTTCTTCATCAATTGATGAGCTAAGACTCGAATTACCAATATTTGAATTCACTTTAACTAGGAAATTTTTGCCAATTATCATTGGCTCTAGCTCAGTATGGTTTATGTTTGCAGGGATAATTGCCCTGCCACAAGCAATCTCATGACGAACAAATTCCGCTGTCACCTGATCTGGTAAGCTTGATTCATAAGGGGCATTAATACCTAAGGTTTTAGCTTGATCAAGAAGTGCATTCTCCCTGATAGCAACATACTGCATTTCTTTGGTGATAATTCCTTTCTTTGCATAATGCATTTGGGATTTATTTTCTGAATCAAGATGTTTGATCCAATCCTTTCTATACTTCTTGATGCCTTTTGTGTCTGCTTTGAAATCCGGATCTGATAATGGTCCTGAGGTATCGTAAACAATTAAATCTGGATTTTTAATATTCCCATTTTCTGAAATTGTGTCGGTTTGTGAGATTTTTTTGAATGGAACTTTGATGTCCTTAGACTCAAGATGCTCAAAATAAACTTTGTCAGAAATGGTTGAGTGTTTTACTAGCATAAAGAACTTTTGATAAATATTTTACTCTAAATAAAAGCTATTAAGTTGTAAGTTTTAATAATAGACTAAAGTATTACTAATGTTGAAAGTGTTATCTGCAGAACCTACAATGTGCGACCTATGAAAAGAAATAGAAACTATATTTTATTAAGCATATTGAGCATAACTTTTACTATTGAGGCCGATAATCTTCTTGATATTTATAATGAGGCTCTCGAAAATGATCCGCAATTTAAAGCTGCCGAGTACACCTACTTATCTGGTAAAGAAATAAAAAAACAAGGTATGGCTGCATTATTGCCAAATATTTCTCTTTCAGGTCAGACCACATGGAATGAATATTATCAGTTAGGAGAACTGCAGAATGAATATAATAGCTTCAGTCAGGCTGCAAGAATCTCTCAACCCCTTCTAAGACTCGATACATGGTTCAACTTCAGAAGGTCAAAATTTCTTACAGATGCAAGTGAGGCAGACTTTGCATTTCAACAACAAAATCTGATCGTTAGAACAGCAGAATTATATTTCAACGTTTTAAGGTCAATTGATAATTTAAATGCAGCTATCTCAGAAGAAGTTGCTATTAAAAAACAGTTGGATCAAACAAAACAACGTTATGAAGTGGGTCTTTCTGCGATTACAGAAGTACAAGAAGCACAATTAGCTTATGACGTTAGTTTGGCCGCAAAAATAAGACGAGAAGGTGAAGTTTTTACGGCTAGAGAAGCATTAAATGCACTTGTTGGCCGTGAGATTGTTTCTGTTGATACGCTAGTAAATGAGATGAGGGTTACTAATCCTGTGCCTGATTCAAAAGACGATTGGGTTCAAAAGGGAATTGAGAATAACTTTAGACTAAAAGCAGCCAACCTGAGGACCAAAGCTTCAAAAAATAATGCTAGGAGCGCCGCGGCTAATCATCTCCCTAAAATTGATATTGTCGGTAGCAGGGTGGAGTCAGAAACTAATCAGTTTTCATTCGACGGTATTGACACAGGTTCTGCTTTTCAAATTACTGTTCCTGATGAAACACAAAGAGATAATTATAGCCTTCAGTGGAGTGTGCCAATCTTTCAAGGTGGAGCTGTTAACTCAAGACGAAAGCAAGCTTATGCGGACTATAATAAATCCTCACAAGACGCACTTTTTGTTCAGCGTTCAGTGATTCAAGAAGTTAGATCGCAATATTCGAATGTTGTAACACTTGTTGCTAATCTTAGAGCTCAGCGTCAAGCAGTTATATCTGCTACAAGTGCACTTGAGGCTACTAGAGTTGGATATGAGGTCGGAACCAGAAATATTGTAGATTTATTGCAGGCTGAGAAAAATTTATATGCTGCTGAAAGAAATTTAGCAAATGCAAAATATGATTATCTTATGTCTACACTCAGGTTGCACTTGTCTGCTGGAACCCTTGACCCAAAAAATCTTATCGACATAAACAGTCTGCTAGGATAATCATCTCAAAACCAACTGCTCTCTAAATGCCTGAATTACCTGAGGTTGAAACATCCGTGAGAGGTATTTCTTCTCTCAGCGGAGAAAAGATTCAGCAAATAAAAGTACATATCCCAAAATTAAGATGGCCAATCAAGGAAAATGATTTTCTTGATCTTGAGGACAGAAAGATAGTTTCTATTTATAGGCGAGCAAAATACATAATTTTTAATTGTGAAGAAAAATTTTTAATACTTCATCTCGGAATGACTGGAACCCTTCGGATAATCCAGACGAAATCTAATGAATATAAAAAACATGATCATGTTGAGTTGATTTTTAAAAAAAATAAGTTGCTTTTTAATGATCCAAGAAGGTTTGGCTCTATACACATAACTAATAATATAAATGAGCATTTTTTAATTAAAAACCTGGGAGTAGAGCCATTAGATGAAGTATTTAATGAAGATTACTTATATACAAAAATCAAGAAATCCAATGCATCCATCAAGTCACTTATCATGAACCAAAAAATAGTTGTTGGTATAGGCAACATATATGCAAATGAAATTCTTTTTTTATCAAGGATCAATCCTAGAAAAAAAGGTAAATACATTACAAGAAAAAATGCATCTGAAATTACTAAGCACTCAAAAAGTATCCTAAGAAAAGCAATTAATGCAGGCGGTACAACATTACAAGATTTTTTTTCGCCCTCTGGGAATAAAGGATATTTTAAAGTTGACTTAAATGTTTATGATCGAGAGGGAGAGAAATGCTTCGATTGCTCAAACTTGATAAAAAGAATTGAACAAAACCAAAGGTCAACATTTCTTTGTAGAAATTGCCAGAGTTAAGAAAATTTACTTTTTAAAGCTTTTTCAATATGCAACGGAACAAATCTAGATACATCTCCGCCGAATTGTGCAATCTCTTTCACGAGACTGGAAGAGACGTAAATTAGCGTGTCTTTAGGTGTAAAGAAAATGCTTTCAATATCCGGTGCTAGGCTCCTATTCATCGTTGCTAACTGAAATTCATATTCAAAATCAGCGACAGCCCTAAGCCCTCTAATGATAGCTATTGCATTATTTTCTCTAGCCAAATCAACAGTTAATTTTTTTGAGTAGCCTATAGCTCGAATTTTGCTGTTACCAGAAAAAACTTCATTTAAAAGATCTAGGCGCTCATCTGTACTGAAAAGTGGATTTTTAGATTTAGATTCTGCAACCCCTATTACAACTTGATCAAATAACGATGCGGCCCTTTCTACAATATCAATATGGCCGAATGTGATTGGATCAAATGAACCTGGATATATAGCGACTTTCATTGATCGAATGATACTAGAAATTAATTCTTCATCAAAATTTTTACAGTATTAGGTGATTGATAGCCAATCATCTTTGCTAGCTCATGAACTTGTTTGGTGCGTGTAAAGTTTTTTCTAAAAACGAGGCGAATTTTTCTATTGGCACTTTGGTCATCAATTTTCCTTACTAAAATTCCCATGTCGGTTGTCCATGCTGACTGAAGTGCTAATGCTGGGACAAGGGTGCAGCCCTCGCCTGCAGCAACAAGGTTAATCAGCGTTTCAAGACTTGAAGCAATGGTATTTAAATCAGATTCATCTTGTTGTGAGATTAAATTTGAAATCTGATTTCTGAGGCAGTGAGTTTTATTTAATAACAAAACATTTTGAGAAGCCAGATCTTTAGGTTGCACAGAGTTTAAATCCTCTAACTGATTACCTCTCTTGAAGGCAACCCAAAATGGCTCCTCAAATAAATCAATTGAGGTAAAGGCAGAATTTTTTTCTCCATCACTGATTAGCAATACATCAAGTTCACCAGAGCTCAATTTATCCAAAAGAATTGAAGTTACATTCTCATCAAAAATTACCTTTGCTTCAGGAATAGTTTTTTTAAGATACAAATAAAATTTTGGGATTAGATAAGGGCCTAATGTTGGGATGATCCCAACTTTTAATGGAAGTGACCAAGGGTTTTTACTTTTGAATGAAAATTCAGTTAAAGCATCAACATCCTGAATAATAACTCTTGCTTTAGAAATTATTTCTTCTCCAAATGTTGTTATTGATAGCGATTTTGTTGTTCGTTCAAAAATTTTATTACCTAAATAATCCTCAAGTTTTTTAATTTGGCCGCTAAGCGTAGGTTGTGAAACATTGCAATGCATAGCTGCTTTATAGAAGCTTTTATAGTCAGCGACAGCAATAATGTATTTAAAATCTCTTATATTCATAGTTAAATGAGAATGATTATCATTTATAAAAATTATAAATAAATACTATTATATAGTTTTTATCTATATATAAAATAGGAAATAACTTTTTGTATTTAATTTCATAATAACAATAATAATGTAATCAATATTAAGGAGATTGTTATGGAACTTAAAGGATCAAAAACTGAGCAAAACTTAAAAGATGCATTTGCTGGAGAATCTCAAGCCAACAGAAGATATCTTTATTTTGCACAAAAAGCTGATGTAGAAGGTTTTAACGATGTTGCTGCTGTTTTCAGATCAACTGCTGAAGGAGAGACTGGTCATGCACATGGTCATCTAGAATATCTTGAAGCTTGTGGCGACCCTGCAACTGGCGAGCCATTTGGTGACACGATTGCTAACTTAAAATCAGCTATTGCTGGTGAAACTCACGAGTATACAGACATGTATCCAGGTATGGCTAAAAGTGCAAGAGATGAAGGTTTTGATGAAATTGCTGATTGGTTTGAAACATTAGCAAAAGCAGAGAGATCACATGCTAATCGTTTCCAAAAAGCTTTAGACGAAGTAGCTTAACTTTAATTCTTTTAGATTTAGGGCTGGCAACAGCCCTATTTTTATTATGGCAGAAAAAATAGAGTCATCGAGAGAAGGCGGTATAGACGCTCCAACAAGGCATGCTCTTGATTGGACCAATCCGGATTTCTATAACCAAGATAAAATTGATGATGAACTTTATCGCACCTTTGAGATTTGTCATGGTTGTAGGAGATGTGTAAGTCTATGTGATGCTTACCCTACCCTGTTTGATTTAATTGATGAATCGCCCTCATACGATATCGACACTGTTGAAAAAAGTGACTATAACAAGGTTGTCGACGAATGCTACATGTGTGACTTGTGTTACCAAACGAAATGTCCATATGTTCCTCCACATCCTTGGGCACTTGATTTTCCTCACTTAATGCTTCGCGCTAAAGCAAAAAAATTTAAAGATAAAAAAGATGGCTTGCAAAAAAGAATCAGAAATAAGCTATTAAGTAGTACTGACTTCACTATGAAATATGGCTCGATTCCTCTGGTTGACGTAACAATTAATACTCTAAATGGTTCACAAATCGTTCGAAAGCCGCTTGAAGGCTTGCTTGGAATACATGCAAAAGCTGATTTACCAAAATTTAAATCAAATAATCTTAAAAAGAGAGTAGAAAAACTAACTAATTCTGTTGATAAAGTTCAGGCAAATGAAAGCACTACTGGAAAAGTGATGGTTTTTGGAACCTGTTACTGTAACTACAGTGTTCCAGAGGTTGGCGAAGACCTATTTACTGTTTTCAGGCATAACAACATACAAACAGAACTTATGCAGCAAGAAAAATGCTGTGGTATGCCTAAATTTGAGCTTGGTGATTTAGAGTCTGTAAAAAAAGCAAAAGAATATAATGCGCCTAGGTTCTTAGAAGCAATTAATGATGGGTATGATATTGTTGCTGCTGTCCCTTCATGCGTTTTGATGTTCAAACAAGAGCTGCCTCTAATGTTTCCTGGTGATGAGGAACTACAAAAAATTAAATCCAGAATATTTGATCCATTTGAGTACTTAAGTCTTCGTGATAAAGATGGGTTGCTAAAAAAGGATTTCAAAATAGAGTTTGATAAAATTTCATATCAAGCTGCATGCCATCAGAGAGTGCAGAATATTGGTCCAAAAACAAAAGAAATACTCTCGCTAATTCCAGGTGCAGAGATAGACATGATTGAGAGATGTTCAGGTCATGACGGAACTTATGCAGTAAAAAAAGAATCGCATGAAAAGTCTATTAAGATTCGAAAACCAGTAGTGAGTAAAGTTGAGAGGTTTGATCCAAAAACCTTTACATCGGATTGCCCAATGGCTGCTAAGCATGTTGGCAATGGAGTAACAACAGAAACAGAAACAGTTTTGCATCCGATGAGTATTCTCAAAGATGCATATGGATTATAAAAAATACCTTAGGAGAAAATAAATGGTAGAGCTATCAAAAGATGATTTATTTACATTAGAAGAATATTCTGAAAAGAGATCAAGTTTTAGATCTGGCGTTTTGGATGAAAAAAAGAATAGAGGTGTCATGGTAGGAAATCATGTTCACTTAATTTTTGAAAATAAAAATACGATTCAGTATCAGGTTCAAGAAATGTTAAGGATTGAAAAGATTTTCGAAGCCAAAGACATTCAGGAAGAATTAGATGCCTACAATCCTTTAATACCGGATGGTAAAAATCTAAAAGCTACAATGCTGATTGAGTACGTTGATGTTGAGATTAGGCGTGAGGAACTTACAAAACTTAAAGGAATCGAAAGAAACGTATGGTTCAAAGTTGGTGATACTGAAAAGGTTTATGGAATCGCTGATGAGGATCTAGAGCGAGAAGATGACACAAAAACTTCTGCAGTTCATTTTATGAGATTCGAGTTCAATGAAACCCAAATAGCTAAATTTAAAAATGGCTCTGGTGTAGTTTTAGGTATTGATCATAATTACTATGATGTCCCACCAACGACACTTCATCATGACATTGTAAATGCATTAGCATCAGACTTTAGCTAAAAAAACTATTTATTAAGGGCGTAAAAACTCTTGCAAATACCAAAGATCCTAAAAGGAATATAAGCAAGATTGTTTTTTTATTCATCAAATTATATTAAATGAATTAATATCAGGTTTTGACATTGCCTTTTTAAAGTCTTCATAAGTCCATGGCCAGCTTGCTGGAATTCCTGAAGCATTTAGGTACCAGCTTGAACAACCACCTTTATACCATACGGTTTTCTTTGCAGCCGCAGCTCTTTTCCTTTCATAGGTTTCTGTTACATTAGCCTTAACATCAATATGGCATTGTCTTTTTTTAATTATCTTTATGAGCTCAAGTATGTAATTCATTTGTTGTTCGGCTATATCAATTAGAGAAAAATTTCCTACGGGACCATTAGGACCGTTTAATAAAAACAAATTTGGGAATTTAGGAACAGCGATTGACAGATAAGCTTTTGGATATTCTTTCCAATAATCATTCAGGGAAATTCCGTCAATACCAAATGCTTTAATTGGCCTTAAAAATTGGTCAACCTTAAATCCTGTTGCAAAGACAATTACATCAAGATCAATGACATTACTGTCTATCAATTCAATTCCATCATTAGTAATTTTTTTTATTGTCTTGGAAATTAATGTACATTCAGGTTTTTGAATTGCTGGATAGTAATCTGATGACCAAATTAACCTTTTACATAGTGGTGTGTGATTAGGCGTTAGCTTTTTCTTAAGTTCCTCGTTATGTATATTCTTTTCTAGATTTTCCTTGCACGCAAAAGCTATTTCATTTGCACCAACCGAGTCTTTATTAAGAAGAGCTTGGGAATAGATTTCTACCGCATTAAAGTATTCTTCAAAATTCATAGCTTCAGTTAGATTTTTAGGGTCTCGGAATGACAATTTTTCCTCATCGCTGAAGCTTCCATTCTCAAGGGGCATCATCCATTGTGCAGTTCTTTGGAAATGGTACAAATGCTTACATTTTCCTGATAAGGCACTTACTATTTGTATCCCGGTAGATCCTGATCCGATAACTCCTATCTTTTTGTCTTTTAATGAAATCTCATGATCCCACCTAGCGCTATGAAACTTATCTCCATTAAAATTTTTTATACCTTCTATATCTGGTAAATGTGGATGATGCAAAACTCCTGTTGCTCCGATTACAATTTCGGCTTTGTAAATCTGTGACTTGTTAGTAGTAATCTCCCAAACACCTTCTTTAAAAGAAAGACTTATGATTTCAGTCTTGAATAAGCAAATTTGATCAAGATCATTTTTAAAAAAAATACCTTCAAAATACTCACGAATCTCTGGCCCAGAGGAATAATAATTTGACCAATTAGGATTTCTTTCAAAGCTATAAGTGTAGTGATGGGATGGAACGTCACAATGTAAGCCAGGATAACTATTGTCTCTCCAGGTTCCACCTACCCCATCCGCCTTTTCAAAAATAGTTATGTTTTTAATTCCAAATTCTTTAAGTTTAATTGCAGCCAGGATACCTGCCATTCCTGCACCAATTATTGCCACCTTTAGATTTTCTGACATAAGTTTTTGTTAGATTAATGATTTTTCATTTGAGAATCTAAATATCCAATTAGCTGTAAGTCATTCCTACTTTTTGCAGAAAACTTGTTGTTGTTACTCCAGGCATCGTGATTAAGTTCTCCAAATGGCTCCACAATATCTCCAGTAACAGTAACCCTTTGAATGATTCGCTCACCTTCGAAATTATTTACAACAAAGTGTTGTGTTGATCTATTGTCCCAAATCGCAATTGTATTCTTTGACCATTTATACCTAACAGAGAAATCTGGTTTTTGTACCCATTTTGTAAGAAACGATAAAAGTTGTTCACTTTCTTCATGACTAAGCTCAACAATTCTTCTTGTGAAATGCTCATTGACATATAAAACTGCTTCACCCGTATCTGGATGTTTTCTGACAACTGGATGAATCATCATTTTTTCAGGATGCATATGCGGTGAAGCATCATGAAGAGCGGTAATTGATGAGCATAAATCCTGCATTGGTTTAGATAATGCTTTGAATGCGGCAACTAAGTCGGTCCACATGGTATCGCCACCGACATCAGGTGCTGCAGTCATCTTAAGGATAGACATTAAAGCTGGTCTTTTTTGAAAAGTTAGATCCGTATGCCATTCGTCTGCTATTCCTCCAGTGGATGCAGCTAGTTCAAAGATCTTTGGATGTTTTACGTTTGGATTATTAATATGCGGATGTCCTTCCAGCTCACCAAATAGCTCACCAAAGGCTACGTGCTCTTCAATTGTTAGTTCTTGGTCAGGAAAAAATATAACCTTATGTTCTGAGAGTATTGCTCTAAATTCCTGCACGTCATCTTTTGAAATATTTTTTAAATCAAAATCATTAATTTCAGCACCGATGGTTGTTGAAAGTTTTGAAATATTTTTAAAAAGACTCATTAACTTATCTTAGCTTGAATCAATTTGCTTTGAAATGTCTCAGCTGTCTACTAGGATTTATTTGTTATTATTAGATTCTAATTTATGGGGTAAACAGTATGAAAAAGAGTATCTTATGGTTCCTTTGTTTGAACCTGGTTTTGATCTTGGATGCGCAAGAGACAAGAACTGAAAACAATGGCAATTTAATCCTTGAGGACATCCCAATAATTCCACAGGCAATAAAGGATGATTTATCAAAATTTCAGAATGTTCGCTCTGCGGGATTTAGAGGTTTTAACCATGAAAATGGCATCTTCATTACCACAAGATTTGGAAATGTCAGTCAGCTCCACTCAGTGGACTCGCCAGGGGCTACACGACAGCAAGTTACTTTTTTTCAAGAGCCTTTAGGTTCTATTTCAACTAACCCCAATAATTCTTCAATTGCTTTCACAATGGATAAAGGTGGCACTGAGAATGCACAAATTTATTTATTAGATACTGACAATGGTGAATCTAAGTTGTTGACTGATGGCATTTCAAGAAATGGCGGTCCCTTATGGAGTAATAATGGAGCTATGATTGCTTTTCAGAGCACAAAACGAAACGGTAGATCAAATGATATTTGGTTGATGAGTGTGGAGAATCCTAACGAAGCAAAGATACTCCTTAAATCTTCTGACGGAAGTTGGTGGGGAGCAAGTGACTGGACCAAAGATGACAGTAAAGTATTGGTCCAAAATTATATATCCGTTGCAAATTCGAAAGCTTATATTGTTGATCTTAAATCTAAGAAAAAGGAATTAGTTCTTGGTAAAGAAAATGAATCCTCTGTAAATGCTGCCCTAGCATTTGATAAAAATGATCAAGGCTTATTTTTTATTACCGATAGATTTGCACAATATAATCAGCTTGCTTACAAAAACCTAAATACTGAAGAAATAACCGTCATTTCCAAAGATATTTCTTGGGATGTCGATGGTTTTGCCATTAATGAAAAAAGAGGCCGAGCTGCATTTGTAGTAAACGAAAATGGCTACAGTTCGTTATATTTACTTAATCCTCAGACGTTTAAATATAAAAAAGTTAAATCAATCCCCATTGGTTTGATAGGAGGTATGGAATTTAACAGGAATAATAAATCCTTAGGTCTAACAATAAATACTTTCCAATCTCCGTCCGATGCTCATGTGCTTGACCTCAAAAGCAATCCTCTTGGCTATGGTGATCTTACGCGTTGGACGTTCTCTGAAGTAGGAGGATTAGATACCTCAAAGTTTGTTGAACCTAAGCTTATTCATTATCCTTCATTTGATAGCAGAAAGATTCCTGCATTTATATATGCAAATAAAACTAAAGATCCTCAACCGGTAATAATTTATATTCATGGTGGTCCTGAGGGCCAATCCAGACCAAGCTTCAGCAGTACGTTCCAGTTATGGATAAAAAATCTTAATGCTGCGGTCATAACTCCAAATGTTCGTGGCAGCGAAGGTTATGGAAAAGAATATCTCTCACTTGATAACGGGTTTAATCGAGAGGATTCAGTTAAAGATATTGGTGCCTTGATTGATTGGATTGAAACACAACCTGACCTAGATAGTGAGCGAGTTGCTGTTTACGGAGGCTCTTACGGAGGATACATGGTCCTTGCAAGTGCAGTTCATTATAGTGACAGATTAAAAGCAGCAGTAGATATTGTAGGCATCTCAAACTTTGTTACTTTCCTCAAAAACACAAAAGATTACAGGCGTGATTTAAGGCGAGTTGAATACGGTGATGAGCGTGATCCAAAAATGGAAAAGTTTCTTCAATCGATTAGTCCAAATAATAATGTAGATAAAATTAAAGTTCCGTTGTTTGTTGTTCAGGGCGAAAATGATCCCAGAGTTCCTGTTACAGAAGCAAAGCAAATAGTAGCAGCTCTTAGAGAGAAAGATAAAAAAGTTTGGTACATGAATGCACTTAATGAAGGACATGGATATAGAAAAAAAGAAAATCGCGATATTTATCAGCAAGCAGTAGTTTTATTTTTGAGGGAGCATCTTTAATGCTATGTATGAATTTCCTCTCTCTAAAAGAATTGAGAATCAAATCAAAGCTTATTTTACCAACCTAGAAAAAATTGATCTTACACTTACAATTGATGAGAACATAAAAATCTTTGTAATTGATGAAAATAATGTTGATCCGCCATCAATTGAAATAAAGCAAGTAAAAGAAAATTATGAGCTTCACTTTTGGGACGGTTATTCGCAATCAGAAGTTATCGAAAATCTAAAAGAAAAAGAAATCACTAAATCACTTAGAAGATTTCTTAAAAAAATAAATAAGTACCTTGATGTCTCTTGAGATCTACTTAATTCTTGGAGCTATTTCATTTTTTACTTCAATGATTACTGCGATTTTTAGTGTGGGTGGGGGCATGATTATGCTTGCATCCCTAGGGCAATTTGTGGGTGCATCAGCATTGATACCCTTGCATGCCTCTGTTCAGCTTCTTAACAACATTTCTAGAGTATATGTCTATAAGGAGCATATTAACTTTGAGATTTTAAAAACTATTTTATGGGCTTCATTTATTGGATCATTAATCGCGATTTTTATTTTTCAAAACCTTGATGAATATATTCTTACCTTGATCATTGGTTGTTCAATTCTTTTTCTAACCTGGGTGCCAATAAATAAATTTATTAAGCATGGCCTAGCAAATGATTTAATTTGTGGTTTGCTTGCAGGAGTCGCAGGTATTTTTATAGGTGCAAATGGACCAATAGTCACAGCCTTTATGAGACTAAAAAGTTTATCACCAGAGTCGTTGGTGGCCAATCATGGGCTGGTAATGGTATTTCAGCATTCAATAAAAATTATATTATTTATAAGTGTTATCGGTTTCTCGTTATTAAGCTATATTCCTCTGATCGTTTTTCTTGGCTTGATGGGTTATCTCGGCACGAAAGCTGGAAAAAGGTTAATTAATAAAATTGACTTTAAACTTTTTCAAACTGTCTTAAAGTTTTTGCTTTCCGTATTGGCAATCTTATTAATATTAAGAACAGAATAAATTCTTAATATTTTTATGGATGTATTTTTAAAGATCTAAGATTTTTTTGTTATGTTGAGGATGTACTTTAATAAACTTTTCTAGGGAATTAAAAAGCAGAAGATATAAGCTCGTACTTAATAGTAGCCTAAAATCAAAAGGTATTGCCGCAATATAAATTTCAATTAAAGAGCCGCCACCAGATATCCATACGGCGCCATTAACAACAAAAAACCATAAAAGAACATTGCTTATACAGCTATAAACAAGATTATTTATCTGTCTACTTACTATTGGGGTAATGAGAAAAATAAAGATAATGCAAAATAAAATTAATAAGTTTACTGGGGGCAAAAATATACTCGTAAGAAACATTACTCCAGCAGGCAAAAATGATTGAATACTTTTTCGGCTTGTTAAGCGAGGCATAAAAATTGCGACTGCTAACATTGGTGAAAAATTAGTGGGCAAGCCTATCAGTCGACTGACAATCAATAGACCAACAAGCAGCATTAAACTCTTATTCATGAATAGATTCATTAAATCACACCTCTAGTATTAATTCTGTAGTAGGTTTAATAATCGACACCTTTTCTTGCCATAATTTGAGAATTAAATGCATGCTTAATATCTCTAACTTCTGAAACGGTATCAGCCCAATTCTTTAACTTTTTACCTCCCCCTCTTCCAGTTATAACTACTGACTGATTTTGTGGTCTATTGTTTAGTGCTTGAATGACTTCAGACTCATCTAAATATTTAAAACTTAACATGTAAGTCAATTCGTCAAGTACCACAAGATGTAAACTTTTATCTGCAAGAGCTTTTTTTGCTAGCTTCCAAGAAGAAATAGCTGCAGCTTTATCCTTGTCTCTATCTTGAGTGTCCCATGTATATCCGGTCTTCATTTGATGAAAGAGGACCTCAGGGAAATTGTCTTGAATAAATTTTTCTTCACCCGATGACTGTTCACCTTTTAAGAACTGAATAACGGCAACTTTATAGCCATACCCAAGTGCACGCATTACCATTCCAAAAGCTGAACTTGATTTTCCCTTGCCATTGCCAGTAAGCAAAATACCAACACCCTTATCAATAGTGGCTGCCGATATCGAAGCATCAACATTTTTCTTGAGCTTTTCCATTTTAGCTTTATGAGTAGTGTGACCTTTGTTTTTCAACTGCCCCTTCCTAAAATTGATACCTTATTCCAAGATGTGCTGAAAAGCCTAAAGCTCTATACCCATAAACTTCTTCATATGACTCATCAAGTAAATTATTAAGTTGGAAGTTGATGATAAATTTATTATTCAATTTATATTTTGCGTTTATATTCAGTAGTGTAACTTCAGGTAAGGTGACTCTATTAGGAAAGACTATATCAATTTGTGAACTTCTGTGCCTAATATTGGCGGTCAGAAACAATCTATTGGATGAATTCCAATTTATATTAAGGCTTGAAATATGCTTTGGTCTTCTAAGCTCATTAACGTAAATTCCACTGGAGTTTGGCTCAATGGAATCAGTATAAGTATAGGATCCATTAATTCTAAATCTCTCAGAAAGTTTTCTTGAAAAATTCAACTCGACTCCTTCTCTATGACTCTTACCCTCCAAGTTAATAGCTGTAAATCCAAAAGTAACTGGATCTAAGAAATTTCCATTAATCTCATCAACCAATCTGGATTTAAATAATGTAGCTGAAAACAAACTATTGTAATTTTGCAAATCAAAATCAAATCCAAGCTCTAAATTTTTTGAATACTCCGGCTGTAAATCTGGATTACCAATAAAATTTGTGAAGTAGCCAAAACGCTCAGTGAAAGTTGGATTCTTTATAGCCGTACCATAGCTACCTTTTAATTTTAATGATTTAGATAAGGGTAAAATCAATTCTGCCCTTGCAGTAGTTCCATTTTTAAATTGAGAATTCTTATCGTAACGCGAGCTGACTGCAAAAATAGACTCCTGATTAAGTCTGGTTCTGTATTCAATTGATGCGCTGTCAGTTTTTCTTATACGTTGTTGATTAGGATCAAAGATGCCATAAATCCCATAATCATTGATCGGACCCTGTTGCTTAAAATCCTCATTCTCATGCTCAAGTAATAATGAAATACGTTGATTGGAGTTATCCCAAAAAAGCGTGCTGATAGATCTAATCTGATTTTTTGATGACTTTACTTTTGTATAAAAAATATCATTAGTATAGTCACAGCTCTGATTGTTTGATTCTGAAATTAAGATCTGCTGACTTAGATTACCCTCTGAATCAAGATAATTATATTTAAAACCAAAGTGATGATTTTTAAATTTAGCATATTTATCTTGATCATCCACCAAACCGTCAAAATCTACATCAGCATCATATTCATTATTACCCGAACTGTAGCTTCCGATAAGTGAAAGCTTAGAGGTATCACTAATTTTCAAATTTGATTTAAAGTTTAGAGAATCATTTTCATATCCATCTTTTTCATTGCCAGACCTTGAAATATTTGCACCGTCTGTCTTAAATTTTGTAGCTCCAAAACGGAAATCTAAATTGCTATTTGACACCCCATTACTAAATCCATACTTTTGAGAATTAAAGCTACCAAGCTCTGAGAAAACATTTGTACTTCTGGAAGTTGTTGCACGTTTTGTGATGATATTAACAACTCCAGCCATGGCATCGCTTCCAAACATTGAACTTTGTGGTCCGCGAACAACTTCAATCCTTTCAATGTCAGTTGTGATGATGTTGCCCCAATTAAATTCATCGTTCTGGGAGGCATTATTAACTTCAACTCCATCAATGAGAACAAGAAGATGATTTGCTTCACTCCCTCTTACTCTAACCTGAATTTGTGATCCTAGAACACCACTCTGACTTACAGATATTCCTGGAACATCTCTAAGCAAATCTGCAAGGTTTAAATGTGGGGTGTTCTCAATGTCTTTGGAGGATACAACATTTATTGAATTTGCAGAGTCATTAATACTGATTGGAAACAAGGATGCAGCTACAATCGTTTCATCAATTTCTGCTTCCATGTTTAATGAAAACGATAAAATCAAAATATAAATAAGGCTATAAGATAAGCTCCTAATATACATAAAAATAACTTTTAAATTTTGTTTAATATCCTAAAACAGGTGAAAGCCAAACCTCATTTTCATCAATGCTTTCCCCTCTTGCCTTTGAGTAGGTCTCAATCTGATCTTTGTCAATCCTGCCTAGTTGAAAATAGCGAGATTGGGGATGAGAAAAATATAATCCGCTGACGCTTGCAGTTGGCCACATTGCTAGAGAGTCTGTAAGAGATATATTAATTTTTTTCTCAATATCTAATAAATCCCAAATATCATTTTTAAGACGATGATCAGGACATGATGGGTATCCAGGCGCAGGACGTATGCCTTGATATTCCTCTTTTATAAAAGCCTCATTATCGAGCGACTCCTTAGCTGCATACCCCCAAAATTCAGTCCTGACTTTATGATGGGCATATTCAGCAAAGGCCTCAGCAAAGCGATCAGCCAAAGCTTTTAAAATGATTGAATTATAGTCATCAAGATCTCTCTCAAAATCTTCAATATATTTATCAATGCCATGCCCGGCTGTCACAGCAAAAGCGCCTATAAAGTCGTCATTTGTATCAACAAAATCTGCCAAAGAGAACGAATCAAGATCATCTCTAGATTTTTGTTGTCTCAGACAATGCAAAATAGCTTCTTCATTCGAACCATCAGTTTTTGTAACTCCAATTGCATCCCCTAAAGATCTTGCGGGAAATAGTCCAATAATTCCTTTAGGACTGAGCCATTTTTCTTTAATTAGTCTTTCAAGAATTACTTGAGTATCCTTCCATAACTTTCTGGCTTCTGGGCCCTTTGAAGGATCGCTTAACAAATCAGGAAATCTTCCGCTAAACTCCCATGCATTAAAATAAGGCATCCAATCTATGTAATCTTGTAGCTCTTCGAGTGATGGATTTAATTCAGATATACCAAGCTTAAGAGGTGCTTCAGCTTTTAAAGACATATCTATTTTTGGTCTTCTTGACTGTGCATCTTCAAAAGGTCTAAGAGGAGATGCTTTTCTTGATGCGAAAGCTTCTCTTTTGTTAGCATGGGCTTTATCCAATTCTTGTTTATATTTATCTGGTTGGTTCATCAATTTTTGTGCGACCCCTACAGATCTTGAAGCATCTTTAACGTAGACAACTGAGCCGCTGTATTCAGGATCTATTTTTACTGAAGTATGTACAGGGCTTGTGGTAGCTCCACCTATAAGAAGTGGAATCTTTAGATTTCTCCTTTCCATCTCCTTTGCAACCCCAACCATTTCATCTAACGAGGGTGTGATCAAACCTGATAAACCAATAAGATCGCAATTTTCAGCCTCAGCAACATCTAAGATTTTTTCTGTAGGCACCATGACCCCCAGATCAATGACTTCAAAGTTATTGCATTGCAAAACTACACTAACGATATTTTTACCTATATCATGAACATCACCTTTAACTGTAGCTATAACCATTTTTCCACTTGATTCCATGGCTTGACCGCCTTTCTCTGCTTCGATGTAAGGCACCAAATAGGCTACAGCTTTTTTCATAACCCTTGCAGATTTAATTACTTGTGGAAGGAACATCTTGCCAGCACCAAAAAGATCACCAACTTTATTCATGCCATCCATCAATGGTCCCTCAATGACATCTAAGGGTCTTTCTGAAAGCAGTCTTGCCTCTTCGACATCATCAATGACAAAAGTATCAACACCCGATACAAGTGAATGATTTAGTCTTTCATTTACATCAAGCTTACGCCAATCTTGATAAGTATCACTTTGCTGAGATCCTTTTTTACCTGCATATTTAGGTGCCAGATTAAGTAAATTTTCAGTTGCATCAGGATTTCTGTTCAAAATTACATCTTCAACTGCATCTCTGAGCTCTTCGGGCAACTCATCATATATAGCAAGCTGGCCAGCATTTACAATTCCCATATTTAAGCCATTTTTAATTGAATGGAATAAAAATACTGAGTGCATTGCCTCTCTCAGTGTATCGTTTCCTCTAAAGCTAAAAGAGACATTAGAAATTCCACCTGAGATTGAAGAGCATGGGCAACAACTTTTAATTTCTTTACATGCATCTATGAATGATTTTCCATATTCATTATGCTCAGTAATGCCAGTAGCAACTGCAAAAACATTTGGATCAAAAATAATATCATGGGGATCTAAACCAACTTCCTTGGTTAAGAGATCGTAGGCACGTTTTGAGATTTCTACTTTTCTCTTGAGAGTATCTGCTTGACCCTCTTCATCAAAAGCCATTACCACAACAGCAGCACCGTATCTTTTAATAAGTCTTGCTTGCTCAAGAAAAGGTTGCTCGCCCTCTTTAAGAGAAATTGAATTAACAATTGGTTTTCCTTGAATGCATTTAAGACCTGCTTCAATGATTGACCATTTGCTTGAATCAACCATGAAAGGAATTTTGGCTATATCTGGCTCCCCAGCTAGCAAGTTTAAAAATTTAACCATAGCGCCCTCGGAGTCGAGCATCCCCTCATCCATGTTGATGTCAATTACCTGAGCACCGTTTTCAACTTGTTGCCTTGCAATTTGAATTGCTTCATCAAATTTTTCAGCCTCGATCAGTTTTCTAAATTTTGCTGAGCCAGTTACATTTGTCCTTTCCCCAACGTTAATAAATAAGCCATTTGGGTCAATATCGACCGGCTCAAGGCCGGAAAGCAACATTGCTTTCGCAGGATCTGATGGTTTTCGAGGTGGTTTATCAGAAATGATGTCCCTAATCATGGAAATGTGCTCTGGAGTAGTGCCGCAACACCCACCTACAATATTTAAAAAACCGTCGCTAGCAAATTCATCTAAAATAGAAGCCATTTCAGATGCTGTTTGATCGTATTCACCAAATTGATTCGGCATGCCAGCATTTGGATGAGCGCTAACGTAGCAGTCTGCAATGTCAGATAATCTTTTTAGAAACGGTCGAAGTTCTTCAGCACCTAACGCACAATTCAATCCAATGGAAATTGGTTTTGCATGTTTAACTGAATGCCAAAACGCTTTTGTTGTCTGTCCTGAAAGAGTTCTGCCAGAAGCATCGGTTATGGTGCCTGAAATCATCAATGGAATGTCAATTTGCCTTTCAGAAGATACTTTATCAACTGCAAATATTGCAGCCTTTGCATTTAGAGTGTCAAAAATAGTTTCTATGAAAATAAAATCTGCACCGCCATCCAATAAAGCTTCGGTAGATTCAGCAAATGTATCAACCAATTGATCATAATTTATATTTCTGTAAGAAGGATCCTCAACGTCTGGACTGAGTGAGCAAGTTCTGTTTGTTGGACCCAAAACACCAGCAACAAAGATTTCTCTGTTTTCTGATTTTCCTAATCTATCAGCAGAGTCTCTTGCTAGCTTAGCTCCGGCAAAATTCAGCTCATACACCAAACTCTCCATTCCATAGTCAGCCATTGAAGGGGCATTTGAATTAAAGGTATTTGTTTCAATGATGGTTGCACCCACCTTAATAAATTCATGATGGATATTTTGAATGATATCTGGTTTTGTAATATTCAAAAGGTCGTTATTACCTTTTAAATCGTGCTTCCAGTCCTTAAATCTTTCGCCCCTGAAATCTGGCTCATTTAAATCATATGACTGAATCATGGTCCCCATTGGGCCATCAAGAAGAACTATTTCTGAATCAAGTAATTTCGTAAGCTTTTTTCTAGCTGATGATTCTTGTAAATTATTCATTAATCAAAGCAATATGTTTAAATTTATATATTGTGATTAATCCTATGGAATTCCGTTTTAGCCAGTTATTTTTAATCGCTGCAATAGGATCAAATCACGATAGATACTATTTTATAGTTAATTTATTTAATTTCAAATTTTTAAATATATATTAGAGTTGATTATGATAACCTGAGACAAAAAAGAAAAAAATGAATCAGCTAGAACTTATAACACCAATGCTTACTTTGATTATTTGGACTTTTCTAATCTTCCTGATGATGGCTTTTGGTCGAATTAGGTTTATGAGTAATCCTCAAGATGCAGCTCATTCAAAAGACTATAAAGATCAGCTCCCTGCTTGGGTAAACAGAACTGCAGATAACTATAATCATCTCTTTGAGCAGCCGGTAGCATTTTATGTGGTTACTTTGTCTATAGCTTTAATTAATAACTTCGATAATTTAATAGTGCAATTAGCATGGGCTTATGTGCTGATAAGAATTGTTCATTCGCTTGTTCAGATAACAATTAACATAGTTTTAGTAAGATTCTTTCTTTTTGCATCTGGATGGTTAGTTATTGCTTACATGACATTTACTCAAATATTTTTAAACTAATATGGCAAAATTTTATAATCTAATATTCATTATTTTTTCAATTTCTTTAAGTTCCTTGGAACAAGAGCACTCATCTTCTCAAAACAAATTTTCACTCCTTGTCCATAAAACACCTACATGTGGATGTTGTAAGAAATGGGTAAAACATCTTGAGGCTAATAGTTTTTCTACGATCATAAAAGACCATCAAAATCTTCAAAAAGTTAAAGAACAATACTCCATTAAACCAAAATACCAATCATGTCATACAGCTGTCTCTCAAGAGGGATATGTTTTTGAAGGCCATATTCCAAGTAAATTTATTAAACAGTTCATAACAAATCCTGAAGTAGATGCTGTAGGTCTCTCTGTTCCCGGCATGCCGCTTGGGTCACCAGGAATGGAGGTTGAAGGCAGGTTTATGCCCTATGATGTTCTTGTTCTCATTAAAGATGGCTCAAGTAAAGTCTATGCCGAGGTCAGAGAAGGATAGTCTGATTTTCTTTCAATTGTGATTTCAGTTTAGACTAATTCCTATGTTCAGCGAGCCTGTAATCCTATATGGATCAAGTATTTCCTATTTCACTGGCAAAATGGAAAATTATTTTCAAATTAGATCCATTCCTTATGTTAGGACAGTTGATGCTTATCCAGTCTTTGAGCGAAAAATGAAAAAAATGGTAGGCATTCATCAAATGCCTGCAGTGGTGTTGCCTGATGGAAGATGGATGACCGATACAACTAAGATGATTCAGTGGTTTGAGTCTAAGTTCAATAACTCGTCAATTCTTCCAAAGGATCCTGTTCAAAGTTTTATTTGCTTTCTGATTGAGGACTGGGCAGATGAATGGTGGTGGCGTCCTGCAATGCATTACCGATGGCATTATAAAGAAGGTGCTGAATTTGCATCTAATCATTTAGCAAAAGAGCTCTTAGGGGCTTTCCCAGCACCTCATTTTATAAAAAAAATGTTTCTTGCTCGAAGACAGAGAAATGGATATACGGTTGGCGATGGTATTTCTCAAGATAATATAGATGCAATTGAGGCAAACGTAAGAAATTTATTTAGCAACTTAGAAAAAATCTTTTCAAAAAGATCATTTATATTTGGTGAAACTCCATCGCTTGCAGACATTGGTCTGTCGGGTCCGTTCTACAGACATTTTGCCCTCGACCCTGTCCCTTTAAAGATTATAAAAAATGAAGCTCCATCGATATTAAATTGGTTAGATGCTTTGCAAAATACTCGATTAAAAAATTCAAATCATGGATATACAGAAGAGCTTCCTGCAGACCTTGATCCTCTTTTGGAAGAAATAGGAGGGATATACCTACCATACTTGTCCAAAAACGTAGAAGCAGTTCAATACGGCAAAAAATACTTTAAATTTAGGTCAGGTGAATTAAATATACGCAAAGCAAGATTCTCTCAGTACAGAGTTTGGTGTCTAAAGGAGCTGCGGAATAGATTTCATTCGCTAGCTGAAGAGGATCAATGCAACGTTAAGCAAATGTTAAGAAAGTTTGGTTGCTGGGAACACTTATGGATACACAAAAAGTTACCGCTAGATAGCAAACAAGAAGAAAAGCTTCCTTTTTGGGCAAATAGAAAAATGGTTGGAGTTAATGAGTAACTAAACTTTAAGTTTTTAGTGCTCGTTTAAGAGCATCAAAATCACCTTTATTTCCCATAGTTAAATACTCCTTCTGAAAACCTTGTAAATGGTGGGCCCGGGAGGACTCGAACCTCCGACCAATGGATTATGAGTCCACTGCTCTAACCAACTGAGCTACAGGCCCAATCTAATAAATTGAAAGGAATGTGATTATATAAGAATTCATTGTTTAGTGAAGCCTTAAACTTTCTATTTCGTTTGAATTCGTTATTATCTAGCAATGATTGATCTAGGCAGTGCCACTCCGTTTGCTAAGGGAGGCAACAGAAAATGCTTTATTCACCCTCAAGATTCATCAAAGTGCATCAAGGTGATTGATCAGGAATCTTATAGCAACCGTCTTAAAAATCTTTCATGGCATAAAAAAATCAGAAGCAAGATGTCCTTTAATGATAATTATGAGGAAGCAAAAGGCTATCAGCAAAAATCATTAAAAAACATTGATCAATCTTCATGGAAACATATAGCAAAATATTTTGGATTTATTGAAACCAATATGGGAGAAGGTTTGGTTACTGAGCTAATTAAAAATGAAGGTGAGATTGCTGGAACTCTTGAAGATTATTTGTTTAAGTTTGGACTGACTGAGGAAATTAAAGAATCGATTCGTGTCTTTGAAAAATGGCTATTAGATAATTTAATACTAACAAAAAATATTATTCCTCATAATTTGGTGATCAAAAAAGATAGCAATGAGTTGGTCATTAAAATCATAGATGGAATTGGATCAAAAGCATTTATCCCTTTGCCAGAGTACTTTAATTTTTTTGCAAAGCGTTATGTTAAAAGAAGAATTGAGTTGATGTGGTCAAGAATAAATTGGGATTTGAGTGGCCGCAAAGGCAACTGGAAATAAGCTTTTTTTAAGGCTCAAGAATTGATGACTCCCAACCATCTTCAACTTTAGAGAAAGCATTCCTGTGATTGAGTCTAAAATCACTGCCCCTCCAAAACTCAAAGTAGTAAGGAGTAAATGAAAACCCACCCCAATAATCAGGTCGCTTGCCAAGATCGGCATTTTCAAGGGTTTCTGTGAACTTAGACTTTACAGTTTCGAAGCTTGAAATTCGTTGGGATTGATTTGAAGCAATCGCAAGTGCATTTTTTTCTTTTTGTCTTGATTGAAAGTGCTCATCAGATCTATCTTTATTAGTTTCTTTGATGTTAGCTTTCATTCTTATTTGAACATTAGTGGTCGACCAATAGAACATTGCAGAAATTTGATCATGACTTTGAAATGACTTTGCTTTCGGGCTGTTGTAGTTTGAGAAGAAAATCCATTCTTCTCCCTCTACATATTTTAAATTAACAAAACGACTCTCAACTTCATTCAGCGTCTTATTAAACGAACTAATTGCTACAGCATGAATTAGGGGCTGATTTGCTTTCTCAGCATCAAGATAATCTTTTTGAAACTGTTGATAGGGTTCAACTTCGGGTAGATCCTTAAAAACAATCATTAAGAATTATTCATCAAGAAAGCTTTTAAGATGACTTGAGCGTGAAGGATGTCTCAGCTTTCTTAAAGCTTTAGCTTCTATTTGTCTTATTCTTTCTCGAGTGACATCAAACTGCTTACCAACTTCTTCAAGTGTATGGTCAGTATTCATACCGATACCAAACCTCATCCTTAAGACCTTAGCCTCCCTAGCAGTGAGTGATGATAAAACATCATCGGTAGCTAAGTTTAAGCTGTCTTCAGTGGCATTCTGTATGGGAGATGAGATAACTGTATCCTCAATAAAATCTCCAAGATTTGAATCTTCATCATCACCAATCGGAGTCTCCATAGAAATAGGCTCTTTCGCAATTTTAAGAACTTTTCGGACTTTATCCTCTGGCATATCCAACTCTTGACTTAGCTCTTCAGGTGTTGGTTCGCGACCCATGTCTTGCATCATTTGTCTTGAGACTCTATTGAGCTTATTAATTGTCTCGATCATATGCACAGGTATTCTGATAGTTCTTGCTTGGTCTGCTATTGATCTAGTGATTGCTTGCCTTATCCACCATGTAGCATAAGTTGAAAACTTATACCCTCTTCTGTACTCAAATTTATCCACGGCCTTCATTAAACCAATGTTGCCTTCTTGAATAAGGTCTAAAAATTGTAGGCCACGGTTTGTGTATTTCTTTGCAATCGAGATCACCAACCTCAAGTTTGCTTCAACCATGTCCTTCTTAGCTCTTCGCATTTTTGTTTCGCCCATGGACATAGCTCGGTTAATCTCTTTAATATCTTTAACGGTCATGCCAACTCTTTCTTCAATAGATTTGATGCCCTTTTGGCAGATGACCACATCGGCTTTAACTTCCTCAAGTGCTTTTTTTGAATATTTCTTACTCTTCATTAGAGTGTCAATCCACTTAACTTTAGTGGCGTTATCTGGGTATTGGGCAATAAAGTCTTTTCTTGGCATCTTTGCTGATCTTACAAGTAAAGACTGAATCTTTCTTTCGTTTAACCTAATTTCTATAAGATCTCTGCGAGCTAAGAATGCAAGATCCTCAAACATTTTTGGGGAGAATTTTAAGAACTTAAAGATGTCTCCAAGCTTTAAGAATTCATTCTTTGTTTCTTTGGCATGCCTACCTTTTTTATCAAGGACCTTTTGAGTTTTATTGAACTGCTTTTTAAGATTAGTCATCCTTTTTTGGACTTCTTTTAGATCTGGACCGGTATCTTCTTCTTCATCACTTTCTTCAAGTTGTTGTGCTTTGGCGCTTCCAGGACCAGCTGATGGAACTTCTTCCATCTCTTCAAGAAAACCTGTCATTAATTCATTAAGTTTTCTCTCACCATCTTTATATTTTTGGTAAAAGTCTAGGACGTACTCAACAACATTGGGGTAGTTAACGCTGGAGTGAAGAAGATCGCGCATGCCCTCTTCGATTCTTTTAGCAATTTCAATCTCACCTTCTCGAGTAAGCAAGTCAACAGTTCCCATCTCACGCATATACATCCGAACGGGATCGGTTGTTCTTCCCTTCTCATTTTCAACCGCGGCAAGAGCCTCGGCAGCTTGCTCTAAAGCAATATCGTCATCGTCATCAGAAGATTCAGAAAGCATTAAGGTGTCAGCATCGGGAGCGGTTTCATGAACTTGAAGACCAAGGTCATTAATCATGCCTATGATTTCATCAACTTGATCTGGATCAGAGATATCTTCTGGCAGATGATCGTTTACATCTGCATAAGTTAAATACCCCTGCTCTCTACCTTTGTCAATCAAATCAGCAATTCGGGAGCCCTGCTTTTGAATTTTGTCCACTTAAAACCTCTAAAAACTTTTATTTATATTGATGTTAGTCAGTAATTTTCAAGCTTTTTTTGAGCTTAATTTACTTAACCATTCTTGATCTTCTGTGCCTAATTCTGGCTTTTTTAGAATTAGCTGCTGTAATTCTCTTCTTTCGTATGCTGAGATCGACTCCGTATTATACTTCTCTTTTAGCATTTCCTCTCTATCTTTTTCATTTTTTAGCAAAACAGCTATGCAATCCTCTACAAGTTTGGTGGCATTTTTTTCAGAAATTTCCATCTCTTCAATGGTAGCTTGGCTGAAAAACCCCTTAATTTGCTCGTTTTCTATGGACTCTATAATATTAGCTGGCCTAGCTCGAGGATTTCCATGATATGCATCCAAGATTGTTTTTAAAAACTGAAAACGTTCAATTCCTGCGATTTCATTAAAAGCTGGATTCGATGCAAGTTTAGGGAATGCGATCAGTGCTTTGAAAATATTGATCATCGCTTTGACTCTTACGTTTGAGTTAGTGCTTTCAGGCTGAGGCACTTGACTGGTTTGATTACTGGTCTTAATTTCAGATAGTTGATCGGGATTCATTCCACATAATTGAGCAAGCTCATAGGAATAAATATTCCGAATAACTGAGTTATTGATAGTTTTAATTATTGGCATTGCATGGTTTGCAGCTTTTGACCTACCCTCAATTTGCTCGAGATTAAATTCTTTAACCTTTGAAAAAAAGAATGTCGAAAGAGGAATAGAATTTTCTAATAAGCTATTAAATGCACCCATGCCTTTTTGGCTTATATAAGAATCTGGATCTTCGCCCTCATCAAAAAAAATAAATTTGGCATTAATATCCTCACGCATCAAAGGAAAAAGGTTTTCCAGCGCTCGCCAAGCAGCTATTTTTCCAGCAGCATCCCCATCAAAAGCAAAATAAATATCTTTTGTGTACCTCAGTAACTTTGATAAATGTCTTGAAGTGACAGCGGTACCAAGAGTCGCTACAGCATTTTGTATACCATGCTGATATAACCCAATTACATCCATGTATCCCTCAACAACAATTAGGGTGTCTGTATTCTTTGAATCCTTTGCCTCAAATAAACCAAATAATTCGTTTGATTTATTAAATAACCTGGTTTCAGGTGAATTTAGATACTTCGGCTCGCCTGCTTCAATGATCCTGCCCCCTAAACCTATGAATTGTCCTTTTATATTACGTATGGGGAAAATAATCCTGTCCCTGAATCGATCATAAAAACCTTTTTCTTTTTCAATGAACAGTCCTGATTCCTCAATTTCCTGATGATTGTATTTTTCATGTGCTTGTTTAAATAATGTGTCCCAGGAGTTGGGTGCATATCCTAGATTAAATTTTTTTGCGACCGCTCCAGTAATTCCTCTTGCTTTTAGATAATCTTTGGCATGAGAAGCTTCATCAGATTTAAGATTGTTTGCATAAAAGCTTACTGCTGAATCAAGCAGATCACTCGAAAAATTTTCTTGAGGTGTTCTTTCATATGGCACTTCCAAGCCCAAGGAGCTGGCAAGCGTTTCAACAGCATCGACAAAATCTAATCCCTCGTACTCTCTTAGAAAATGAATAGCATTCCCAGATTCTTGACAAACAAAACAATAAAAAAATTGCTTATCTTCATTTACCGCCATTGAGGGGTTATTGTCATCATGGAAAGGACAAAGACTCCAGTAATTATTACCTTTTTTAGTGAGCGGTAAGCGCCTACCAATTACATCCACAATATTGGTTTGTTCTAAAACTTGATCAATGAAAACTTTAGGAATGCTCATTATTATTCATCCAAGAGTCTAATATAAGTTTTGCTGCCATGGCATCAAGATTATCATCCTTTGCAAATTCTTTTGCCTCAAAAGAGCTTAATCGTTCATCAACTAATTCAACGGCTAAATTAAATTTTTTTGAAAACTGAGTAGAAAATTTTTCTGCCAATTTACTCATCTCACTTTCTGTTTGATCCATATTCAATGGGTTACCAATAATAATGAACTCTGGCTTCCATTCAACAACATGTTTTTCCAGTAAATTGAAAAGCTCCTGTTTAGATTTATAAAAAATAGTGCTTATGGGCATGGATGTTTTTGTAAGCGTATTTCCAATGGCCAAGCCCACTTTCTTTAATCCAAAATCTATTGCAAGTATCTGCATTATTTATAGAAATTCCAATCCCTAACTATTTCTATAAATTCATACATGGAAAGCATTTGATCATCAAAAGGTAAGAAAGGAGAAGCCTCTTTTAATATATTCATTGCAAGATTATCAATCTCATCACTTCCTGAGCTTTGTAAAATTTGAGCATCAACAAGCTCTCCTTCAGCATTAATTATTGCCTTAATCCTCGTCATGCTGTCCTGTTCAAAGGAAATTCTATTGGTCTCATAAAATCCTATGGTTTCAACTTTTCTTTGCCAAGAATTTAAATACCTAGACTCGCTATCATTTTGCAGTGAATTAGCTTCAAGTCTTCTAATGGACATAGCCTGAAAAGATTGATTAGAAAAATTATTAGCGACACTTCGCTCCTCATCATTAATTGTTTCTTGGGTGTTATTTAGGCTGCTTAAATTACCCAATGAATCAAAGTTTGCATTAGCGAACTTAATATTCACAACCCTCTGCGGATCAAAGCGTTCTTGAATTTGGAACAATGTAAATCCTAACCCAAAAATCAAGATGGCATGAATCATCAAAGAAGTAATAAATGCTTTGGAAAAATCCCAACGTCTAAATGATTCTCTTTTAAGCATTCTTGTCATAAAAGTTTATAAAATAACAATTCAATTGGATTAACTCCTGATTGATCAAAAATCTCTTTGGCACCTGTAGGACTTGTAACATTGATCTCAGTTAAATGATTGCCGATCATATCGATTCCTGCAAAAGCAATATTATTTTTAATCAAAATTTTACCTATCTCTTTTGCAACATTTTTTTGTTGAGCAGAGATTTCTTTTGCAATGCCTTTGCCACCAGCTGCTAAGTTACCTTTAAAGCTTCCTTCTTGAGGAATGCGAGCCAGAGCAATTGGGCAGACTTCACCATGAATGATAAGAATTCTAAAATCTCCATCATATATTTCAGGAAGAAAACTCTGCAGCATAACGTGAGTATTATTTTTAGACAGTGATTGGAAGATCTCTATTTCTTCATCTGTAACCTGATCAAATTTATAAATTGATTCGCCACCCATGCCGTTGAGAGGTTTCAATATGAAGGGCTGATGGTTTTTACCAAATTCTATAAAATCCTCATCATTACAAGTAACTAGCGTGTTTGGCATGAAATCTGAAAATTTAAGAGCAAACATTTTTTCATTAAAAGTCATGAGGCTTGCTGGATTGTTAATAACCTTACATCCATCGCTTGCAGCCTGATTGAGAATAAACAAAGCATTCATATATTGCTCATTAACGGGAGGATCTTTTCTCATAAAAACATAGTCAAACTCTAACAAAGCAGATGACTCTGATAATCCAACATCCTCTAGGCTATTGATCGGATCCATAGCCTCCTTAAAGCAAACTTTTACTGATCCCTCAGAATAATAAAGATCTTTAGGCTCACAAAAGAAAACTTTATGATTTTCTTTTTTAACGTGTTGCATCATGAAAACAGTAGTATCTTTATATGCAATTAAAGAGCTCAATGGATCAATAATGAATAAAATCCTTTTCATTTTTTATATATCTTTATAAATGAGTTTTAACATTGGCAGAATTGTAACAGGTGCTGTTTCTGCTCTTAGGATGTTAGTTCTTAAATAATAAACATCATCTTTTTTAAATAGCTTTCTTTCAGCATCGCTGTAACCTGATTCACATCCTGTCACTATTGAGACATTGCTTTCGTTTTGCAAGGGGTTATAAGCGGTCAGGGAAGTAGCCTTAGGAAGGGTATCTAGCATAACGATTCTTCCACCCTTAGCATCAAGAGCCTCTTTGAGATTATTAAAAAATTTAAGTTCAGGGATAAAGTTATTTCCAGATTGTGAGCAAGCAAGGATAAGCGTTTCGGTTACCTTTTCAGTTAATTTATTAAAGTCTTTTTTTGCCATCGATTGATCGACCTTATCAGGTAAATACAGTGAAATCTTATCAACGCCAAGCTCAGCTAACTTTGTGGCAACAGAAATCAAGCTTTCGCGTTTAAGAATAGGAAGAAAGAAATTAAAAGTAATAATTTTCTTCTTTTTTGAGGTATGAGAATCTAAAAGGTCTAACTTGATCTTATTTTTTTCTATTTCTTTTATTTCACATTCAAACGTTTTTCCATTGCCATCAAACAAAACAACACTTTGACCCTGACGAGCCCTTAATACCTTGATTAAATGATGGATGATTTTCTGATCATGAATTTCTAAAAACTCAGATGATATATCTGGACAATAAAATCTAGGGATTCTCATTATGGCATTATAATTCATAGAAAATTTATGACTGAAGTAGAAATAATCTTAATACGTCATGGTGAAGCAGCATCTAGTTGGGGTGATGATCCAGATCCTGGATTATCTAATCTTGGCAAAAACCAAGCCGAGGCAGTAAAAGAAAACCTTGAATCCTTTAAAAGCCAAAATTTCCAGTTAATCTCAAGCCCAAAAAAAAGAGCAATTGAGACAGCCCAACCTTCTTCGTTGGATTGGAGAAGCGAGGTCAAAATAGATGATGCATTTTCTGAAATACCTGCCTCAAATATAAAGCTTGAAAGAAGAATGGAATGGTTAAAATCCATGATGAATATGGATATTACAATGTTGCCTGAGGACGTCAAAGAATGGAGATCAAGAATTATAGAAAAGCTAATAAATATCAAATCAAATTCAATAATTTTCTCTCACTTTATGGTAATTAATGTGGTTATTGGTTATGTAAAAAATCATCCCATACTTTTGAATATGTATCCTGATAATGGATCTCTGACTAAAATAAAAGTTTCTAATGGAAAAATTTCTTTAATCGAAATTGGGAATGAAAAAAATACCAAAATAAATACATAATTAGGTTGAGCATTTTTTAATCAATAGTAAACTTACTACTCAGTAAATTTATATCGTGATAAACAAAAAGTTGCTTAATCCGCAAACCAAAAAACCCCTTAGCGAACAGGTAAGAAAGGCTATGAAGCGATATTACAAAGAATTAAATTCTGTTGAGCCTATGGGAGTATATGATTTAGTGATGGGTGAAGTTGAACCTGAATTACTCATAGCAACAATGAAATATACAAATAATAATCAATCACGTGCTGCCAAGATACTCGGCTTGAATCGAGCAACTCTAAGAAAGAAATTGCTGAAGCATAAAATCAAATCCTAAAACTTATGATTAAAACTGCTTTGATCAGTGTTTCCGACAAATCTGGTTTAGATGCATTGGCCAAAAAGTTAATTGCAAGTGATGTAACAATTATTTCTAGTGGCGGTACTTTCAAATACCTTAAATCCATAGGTTGCGATGTCCAAGAGGTTAGTGACTACACGGGTCATCCTGAGATGATGAACGGAAGAGTTAAAACGCTGCATCCAAAAATTCATGCTGGTATTCTGGCAAATAGAGACGTGCATTTAGATGAGCTTGAATCAATGGGTTACCCTCCCATTGATCTTGTTGTTGTCAACCTATATCCATTTATCAATACCGTTCAGGGTGGTGCCACTTTTGAAGAAGCTATAGAGAATATTGATATTGGAGGTCCCACAATTATTAGAGCGGCTGCAAAAAATTTTAAAGACGTCGTCGTATTATCCGATCCTTCTCAATACGAAGATTTTTTGCTCAAGCTAAAGAATAATTCTGTAGATCTGGATTTCAGAAAATTGTGTGCCGCAAGGGTGTTTAAAAATATGGCGCAATATGATGGTGCAATAAGTAACTATTTAAATTTATCTTCTGATGTTCATTTATTAAATTCAGATGGATTAAGTCCTGCAACAAAGCTTCGGTATGGAGAAAATCCACATCAGGAAGCCCTACTCTATAAATTTAACTCCATGGGGAGTTTGCAGATTGCCAATTGTGACATCATTCAAGGCAAGCCTTTATCTTATAACAATATGGTGGATGCTGATGCAGCTTGGGAATGTGTAAAAGAATTTGATGGGCCATCATGTGTGATTGTTAAACATGCAAACCCATGTGGTGTTGGTAGCTCAGATAATATTCATGAAGCCTATCTTAAGGCCTTTCAAACAGATCCAACTTCAGCATTTGGAGGTGTTATTGCTGTTAATGGTCAATTAACTCAACAAGTCGCAAAGACAATAATTGAAAATCAATTTTTAGAAATTATAGTTGCAACTGATTATGAAGATGATGCTTTAAAAGCCTTTGAATCAAAACCTAATGTAAGGGTTCTTAAGGCAAGTCTCAAAAAAGAGGATCCATATCCGGGCACTCTCAAAAAAATTTCAGGTGGGGTTTTATGGCAATCAAATGATGATGGAGTACTTAAAAAGCATGAAATAAAAGTTGTTACAAAACGAGTTCCAGCTGAAGATGAGCTAAATGATCTTTTATTTGCTTGGAAGGTTGCGAAGTTTGTAAAGTCAAATGCCATAGTATTTGCTAAAGATGATCAAACCATT
>QOPE01000020.1 GCA_003331565.1 SAR86 cluster bacterium
CAAAGCAAGCAAAGTTAGGATGGCAAGAACATGCGCAATCCTAAAGCCACCCTGATTGTAAATAGCTAATGCCGTTGAAGCAGTAATTAATGTTAGTAGTAAATATATTTTCGCTGCGCGCTCAGAAAAGGAAATAACTTTGTATTTATTTAATGCGTAAGCACCGATCAAAATAGCAGCAATTCCACATCCTGTATGTATCCATCCAAGAAAAGTTATTGGTGGCAACATTCTTATTTTCCCTCCAAGAAAGATACTATCATCTTACCAATTTTAGTTGGCTGGACAAAGGTAATATTATGAGTACCTCCTTCAATTATTTTTAACTCAGTTGAGGGTATTACTTCCAACAATCTATTGCTGCCAGAAAAGGGTGTAACTTGATCACTGGTGCCCCACACTGCTAAAACCGGAATATTTAAATCATTAAGAGACCTGTATTCATCTTCTGTATTAAACATATCAAAATGCCTTACAGTCGATAGCAAGGATTCAATAAAACCCTTATATTTGCCTTGCTCAGATAAAAGCTCCATATACTCCAAAGGCAATAATCCTCTCGGATCGGTTACTTCATAAACTTGCTCCTCTACATAAAAGCTTCCCAGCACATGCCAGAACCATTCACCTATTAAAGGCTGAATTGCCCAAAAGTTTATTTCAGGCTCTTCTATCATTGTTCCAGCTGGAGCAATCAGGGAAACACTTTTGATCTTTTCGCCATATAAATCAGCAAAATGTGCAATTACCGCGCCTCCCATGGAGTAGCCTACAAGATGAACCGGAGTATCAATGGACTGAGATTCTAGAAGACCGTTTAGGGCTCTAATGTAAAGGTTATGATCATATTTGACTCTTGGTCTTTCTGAATGACCTCTGCCAAAATGATCATAAGCTAAAACGCTATATCCTGCATCGACAAGCAATTCAGCAATACCATCCCAAACAAATTGTGGGCTCGAGAATCCATGCACAAGAACCACAATTTTATCTTTTGAAGGCTCTTCAGGATAATGCCATGAAAAAAAAATGTTCCCATCTTCAAGTTGAGCCCATTCACCAGATTCGGGAATGTCCTCTATTGAGATATTTTTTAGATAATATGTATTTAAATAAAAAGGTATCCATAGCAGTATGAAAATAATGACTGCAATTCGGATGGATAATTTCATTAACTATTTAGCTACTCTTTTTCTAAAAATATCTCCGGTCAGCTTAATGATTCTATCTCTTGAGAGAATTCGAGGTAAGAAAGCAAATTTTTTATTTCCTTTGCCAGTAATGAATGATGATTTATTTTTTAGGAAAGCATCAAGTCCATCTCTTGCTACAAGCTCGCAACTATCCCCAAGCTGACCCTTCTCTTTCAGCACTTGATTTAATGTCTTTAAAGCATCAGATGATTTTTCACTGGCAACCTCGCTGAATTTAGATGCAGTACCTCCAGGGCATAAGGTCATGACTTGAATATTTTTATCTTGATATTCATATCGGATGGCATCTGAAAACATTAAAACAAACGCTTTTGAAGCCGAATAGACGCTTGCAAATGGAACTGGCAGAAAAGAGGCAGTTGAACCCACATTAATTACTCCACCACCGCCTTTTTTAATCATCTGAGGAATAAACATATAAGTTAGTTCTACTAGAGAATTAATGTTTAAATGAAGCATTTTCGAGTAATCAGATCTTTCAAATTCAGTGAATTCACCCCATCTCCCATAACCGGCATTGTTTACAAGTAAATCAATCTTAATACCCTCACTGGATATTTTTTCGAAAAGCTCTTCCGCAGAACCTATAACACTTAGGTCAGCCTCATAAACATTAGCCTTACCACCCTCAGATCTTATTGAGCTTGCTAAAGCTTCCAATTTTTCACCTGATCTCGCAGTCAGAATTAGATGAGCCCCCCTGCTTGCTAAATCTTTTGCAATCGCAAAACCAATCCCATAAGACGCACCAGTAACCAATGCTACTTTATTTTCAAATGTGTTCACGAATTTCCCCTATAAATAGGCTTTAATTTAAATCATTTAAGATGAATATCAACTACTACGTTTTGCGACTTCTTCTTGAATCAACCACATTCGATCTTGACCCCAAACGTAGAAGGGATTTCCACCATCATCATCGGTTAATTTGAAACTAGGTACCCCCCAACAGTTTCCTGCATACATTTCTTGAAGGTTATGATTTAAATCTTTTTTCCATTGATTGCTGTTGAGGTATTTTTTTACCTCACTCCAATCCAATCCCAATGAAGAAACTAAGTCTTCTAAATAAGTATCATTACCAATATTGATTTCATCCTGAAAGGATGCAATCAACAGTGCTTCAATATATTCAAAGCCTTTGCCCATTTCATCGATAATTGGAAACAACGAATAGGCTTTACGTGCTGGCTTTCCAATAGGTGAATAAATCTTTTTAATTTCATGTTGGTGTGTTCTGCCTTCTCGAGCTGCATCTGAAATGATGTATTTTGCCTTGAAAGTTGGGATGGTCATCATTCGCATTAACATTGGAAGTACAGGTTTGGTTATAAGATTAATAGGATAATTTTCTTTAAGTTGTCTGACCCTTTTTGTGCTTACAAAAGTATATGGACTATTTAATGAAGGATAATAGGTAAGATTAAACTGTTTTGAGGAAGACAATGTTGATGGGGCAACCAGTCTAGGTTTACAGGTAGGAGTGAATTCGTTAGCTCTTCCCAACTTTAATTCTGACAGTCTTCTTTCCAAATAATGTAATCGATCAACCCCCCAGTAAAGTTCATTTTCATAATAGAAGGCTGATCCAAAGTAATAGTCTTTTTCATCCCTAATTGAGTTCCCATCTCTAATTTTCTTTTGAGCATCTTTTTCGCTAACGCTATATTCCTTTAATAATTCATCAAGACAACCTTCATCAGCAGACCACAGTGCAGTACTTACCTCTTTTCCAACCTCACCAAAATTAGCCTCTTTAACAGCAGACAAAATTCTATTGGCTTTAGTAGTAAGATCTTTTGAGGGATAAGAGTGAGCTGAAAAACTTACATCATAATAAGGAGCTATTCTTCTAACATCCTCAAGACAATAAATGTTATAGAGAGATGGTTCGTGAACAGTTTCAGGATTTTCTTCTCCAACTAAGATTGGTTTAAATTGAATGTTATATGAAGACCGAAAGCGATCAATGAATTGAATGGTTAAATGCGAGTAAGGATCATCAACTTTATGAAAGTATAAGATCTCATGAGGACGATTTTGTGAGCTTCTTGCTTCCTCGCTCTTTTTTCGATTTTCTTTAAAGATTTCATAACTTGCAAAGTGATTCATGACTGCATTTCGAACCTTTGCAGTAGCTGTGCGCCTGTTCATGAAATTTCTGAACCACTTAAGCATCGATTTAGTTTTTATTTAGAAATTACTTAGTCGCTTTGAAATAATCGCATCAGCTTCATCCATGATTGTGTCAATTAATTCTTTGACAGTAGGAATATCATTTACTAATCCGGCAACCATACCGCAAGACCATGCTCCTGCATCCATGGTTCCTTCATGCATAATCTTTGGATAAACACCAGCAACTTCATCAACAATATCAGCAAATGTTAACTGATCTCCAAGAGCTTTTTCTTTTTCCATTAAGCGCTCTACAGCATCATTATTCATAACTCTTTCGGTGTTTGTTAGAGATCTCATAATTAAACGGGTATCAAGCTCTGATGCTCCAACTATGGCTTCTTTAACATTCTGATGAACAGGTGCATCTTGTGTAGCTATAAATCTTGTACCCATATTCATCCCTTCAGCTCCAAGTGCCATTGCCGCCACTAAACTTCTAGCGTCTGCCATGCCGCCTGATGCCACAAAAGGTATCTCAAGTTCATCTGCCGCTCTTGGTAAGAGAATAAAGTTAGGAATATCATCTTCGCCAGGATGACCTCCACATTCAAAACCATCCACAGACACAGCATCACAACCAATAGATTGAGCTTTGAGTGAATGTCTCACAGAAGTACACTTATGAATAATTTTAATTCCTGCATCTTTAAGTGCAGGTAAATACTCGGCAGGATTTCGTCCCGCGGTTTCGACAATTGGCACACCTCCCTCAATGATCACATCAACCAGACCAGGATAATCAGGAGGGGTCAATGAAGGAAGAAATGTTAGATTCACTGCAAAAGGTTTATCGGTCATTTCTTTGCAACGTGCAATTTCATTAGCAAGTTTTTCAGGCGTTCCTTGAGTTAAGCCTGTTATCGTTCCAAGCCCTCCAGCATTTGATACCGCAGCAGCTAGCTCGGCAAACCCAACATGATGCATGCCACCTTGAATAATTGGATGCTCGATTCCAAACATTTCTGTAATTTTAGTTTTCATAGTTATTTCCTAATTAATTGAAGTAATTTTTATTTCATCAGAATTTAATGGCAGAACAATCAATGTTCCATCCTTAGAGAACGTCCATTTATCTTTTGGCCTAACTTCATTGACTCCTCTTAAATGTACTCTTTCCATAATTGATATTCTAGGATAGGGAACATGATGATAGAAAACTAAGTGATCGACATTAGCTTTATTTGCAATATCTGCAGCCTCTGTTGGCGTCGTATGATAAGTAACAATATCTTTCATAACAGTAGCTGCTTGAGGTCGACCTGCATTCATTAAGGGTTTATGCATCATTTCTAGAATATGATTTGCTTGGTTTTCATGAAAAAGAACATCGGCATCTTTAGCTCCATCAATAACCTTTTGGGTATACTTGGTATCTCCACTTAGTACAATTGAACGTCCCTTGTATTCAAACCTAAAACCAACTGCTGGCACTGGGTCATGCTCAACTTCGAAGGCAGTGACCTTTAAATCATTTTTATTATAAATAACAGGCTCATCAAGGTTGATGGTGTAAGGATCAAATCCAGCCACTTTGATGGGAGCAATCTCATTACCATGATGCTCATTTCTAAATTTATAATCCAATGCATAAGTAGCTTCAAATCCCTCAGTAACACTAGAAACGCCCTCAGGACCAAAAACTTTTAATTTGCTTTGTCTTGAAGCCGTCACCCAGTTCATGAGATGCAGCTCAGCTAGGTCAGCAATATGATCAGAGTGCAGATGCGTCAAGAAAACAGCTTTAACTTTTTGTACATCAATCCCCCAATTCATCAAATTAGCAGAGGCACCATCACCTATATCAACAATAAAATATTCATCGCCAGCCTTAATGAGAACGCATGTCTGTGCAGCTCCAGGTGAGGCCAATGGAGGCCCTGAACCGCATACTAGTGCAGATAATGCATCATCGGGAAGCTCTGTAGTGGCATTTACTGCATTATTTAAAGCCGTCATCATAATTCTATCTTGAACCATTGGTAGTCGTGTTAGGACATTTACTAAAATAAAAAGAATGAAGATGATAACAGCTAAATATTTTAAAAGTTTCATAGTTTAGGACTCCTCTGAAATTCTTGACCCAGCAAAGATTAAAAATAAACCTACAATTATTTCAATAGCAATTGAAGGGAGTGCAAATGCAGCTCCATGCAGAACTGTTGAAAGGATTCTATACAAAGCTGCCACAAGCAAGAGCATTGAGGGTGCGTAAAGCCAATGGCGTTTTCGTTTAATAACTCCAATTAAAGTCATCGCGCCAATTGTAATAAAGAAACTCCCTACATCGCCAATTTGGGTACTTAACCCCGCTCCATCCAACAGAGGCATGCTGAGAGATGCTGCTGCTGAAGATGGATCAATGATCCAGCGCAAACCCATTAGTAAAAAAAAGGCTCCAAAAAAACCTGCCAATACTCTTAAGAAATTTTTCATTTTTTACTCCTAGTTGGACCAATAAATATATTCATCCTGCTCTTCAATGGTTTGACCCTCATATTTATCTATTAAAACTGGTAATTCTGTACTTGAGGGGAACAATGGGACTTTTTGTTCCGAATTAAATTTTGCTAATAAGTTTTCTAGAAGTACTCTTTCTTCAGGATTGCTGTCAATTAAATTATTTTTTTCTAATGGATCTTGATCGGTATTAAATAACCATCTCATATTTTCTTTTTTGCTGATTAAGTATTTCCAGTTTTTATGCAAGACTGCTTGATGATTTCCAGATCGCCAATAGAGGGTTTCATGCGGGTTTGAAGATTTCTTCCTTTTGATAAACGGAAGTAAGTCTACTCCATCAATCTCCCTGTCCATTGGTATTGAAGCATTTGCAGCAGAAGCAATTGTCGAGAAAATATCAAAGTGATGGATTGGTTTTTCAAATTTTAGACCTGCATCAATTTGATCAGGCCAACTTAAGATAAATGGAACTCTAATACCGCCCTCAAAGAAACTTATTTTCCAGCCCCGAAATGGTTTATTAATATCATCTAATTCAACATAGTTTGCACCACCATTGTCACTAGTAAAAAAAATAAGTGTCCTGCCATAGATATTTAACTCTTTTAATTTCTTAACAATCTGTTCAACGCTTCTATCAAGCGCATTAATCATTCCCGAATAAACTTGTAAATTATGTCCTGACATATGATTCATTTGCTCTACATCACTTCTCAATGCTTGTAATGGATTATGAATTGCCCAATGGCTTAAATATAAGAAAAAAGGTCTATTTTTATTTTTTTCAATAACTTTGATTGCTTCGTCAGTATAGTAATCAGTGACATATTTTTCTGGAGCAAAAAGATCACCACCATTAAACCTTGCGGCATATTGACTGCCTGACCAAACCATCTTGTCAATTCTTCTATTTAATTTTGCATTAACAACGTTTGGATGGTCTTCTGGTAAATATGAAGTACCTGCTAAAGTAAGGGAATCATCAAACCCTTGATCAATCGGAGACATTCCAGATGAGTGGCCTAAGTGCCATTTTCCTATGTGAGCGGTGTAGTAACCTGCTGTTTTTAGGGTCTCTGCAATAGTAATTTGATCTGAAGGCATACCCTGATCCATAAATGGAGGGAGATTCATAGCAATCTCATTATCGATTCTTGCCCTAAGGCTGCTATCATCCTCCTCAATAAGCCAACGAATAACCAAATTACGCGAATCAGGAATTGGAGTGAACTCAAATCCAAATCTTGTAGCATACCTTCCGGTCAGAATTGATGCCCTTGATGGAGCACATGTTGCATTTGCCGCATAGCCCTTTTCAAACCAAACGCCATTCTTTGCTAACAAATCAATATTTGGCGTCTTTAGGGAGCCATCAGCAGCGCCACCATTATGTAAAGAAATATCGTTATATCCAAGATCATCAGCCAAAATTAAAATAATATTTGGTCTAGTATCACTTTGATCTAATCTCTCTGAAGGTCCTTCGGACCAATCTGTAGGTATATTATCTTGAACGGGATTTATAATATTAATAATCTTTGGTAAACCCCAAACAATTAGGTTTACTTTATATTCCCACAGCAAGAGTCCAGATATTATTATTATTAAAATAAAGGTAAATAATTTTTTAAGCATTTATTAGGTTTACGATAATTCCTTCGTTTGGATTAATTTTTCCAGAAACTACTTCTTTGTATGTACTGATAAAGTTTTCTAAACCATCGATCTCTTTGATCTGCATCCAGTTCTTGCTCTGCAGCACTCTTGCAGTCATGAATAAGTTTGTTTTCTTAGCATAACCGTCGTGTCCCCAGTCTCCTATTCGTTTTTGAATATGAGCAGGAGCAAAAAAGAATTCGGTCCTTTCTCTTAACATTGCTTGCCCGAGTGCATCTTCAGCAGTTGTTTTATTATCCCAATGAGTCATCCCAACCGTAAGGCACTTAAGCATGTTGTCTGCGAGCTTGTCATGAAGGGTTCCCAAGATTGCTGGATTTCCTGCCATATCTACCATTACAGTGCCTTGTGAATAATCAATTTTTTCTAGTTGATCATAGTTAATGACCTCATCGTAACAACCGAGACCTTCAACAAATTTTGAGTTTGTTGCTGAAGTCAATCCAACTTTTTTTGGTAAATTTTTTGAATCTGCAAGGCCTTGAGCCAAACCAATGGCTGTCTTGCTTGAAGCAGAAATAATCAATATCTGTGATGCACCTAAATATTGATCTTCCTTTAACGAGTCACATAAACAAAAGGCAGTAATATGAAGTGGAAATAAAAGCGCTCTGATTGTGTCCATTGATGGATCATAGTTGTTTTCACCATTAAGTCTCAGATAATTATTATAAACGGGGGGGAGCTCTTTTCGATGTTCTTTGCCATCACTAAAGCTCTGATCAGAAATTTTGATTGGGCTTAAGACCACTGAATCTGCTGCAGGAAAATATCCGAACAGCCTCTCACCAACATCCAGATTCTGATTATTTGATTCAAGTATTTCTGCAAAACCCCAAATGGGTATGCACCCCCAACTATTGTCATTATTTTGTGCGGCTGGAAAGAATTTCCAATATCCAATTGTATCTCCAGCAACTCCATAGGTAACGTTATTTGCCGTAAATGCAAAGCTCTCAATTTTCAAAAGAATTTCTCCATCTCCAATAATTGGGAGATCTTCGTTAATAATTCTTGATTTTGTAAGATCAGATTTAAGAGTTTGAAATTGATACATAATTGCCTAAATATTATTTTTAAAAATTGATAATCCAAAAAGAACCAATAAAATAATTGAAATATATGGTGCTCCCACTGAGCCAGGATTCATTCCGTAAGTGTAAAGACCTTGTACAGCTATTTCTTCTCTGATCAGTGGATAGCCAAAGGTTCTAAAAGCCCACTCAAATATCCATAACAAATACATCAGCGGAATCAATGCTCTGTACCTAAAAATAACTATCCAACAAACTATGCAAAATATAAGCTGAGCAAAGCCCCATAAAGAAAAAAATCTATAAATTATGAGCATTGGATCAGGGTCGCCTGATATTACTTGAAAATTTGCTATTTGATGAAATCCGTATTGCTCAAACAGCATATGAATAATTGCTCGCCATGACATTAAAAGTGTAAAAAGAATAAATCCCCATAAGGCAAATCGATGTCCTTGAAAATTATTATCAGCAATTTTTGGCAGAATATTTTTAAAGGCTAAATTTGCCATCATCCTTAATCTCTATATTCAGTTGACCTTCTAATCCAGCTGAACGGTGGGCTTCACTTTTTTGATAGTCAGGATCCATTAACATTTCAAGCATTGCCTTCCTGCTGGGATATTGTGCAATAGCAACACTGTCCCAAAGATCTTCAACCTCACCGATCATTAAACGACTTATCTTGCCACCAAAAACCAATTTACCTCCAATTTTTGCTAAATGTTTAGTTACCTCCCGGCCATAAATTGAATAAGCCTCTTTGCCGGAAAGATCTGTATCTCTTCCATCTTCATATTCTGCTTTTTTCTTGAATTTCAATAAATTCAGCATAGCAATGGGTGTTTCAGTATCGCCTTCAAAAAAACCCTCCATTTGTGTTTTACGAGGACGTGTGTGATTTTTTACTTTCATGCTTACTCCCCCAAAGTGATTGCTTTTGCAAAAGCTGGTCTTGCCTTGATCCTTTCAACGTAAGCCCTAATGTTAATCATGTCATCACCCACGCATCCGAGTCTATTAGCCATAAAACATGAGTGGCCAAGCATCAGATCAGCAGCAGAAAATTTACCAATTAAGTACTCTTTGTCAGCTAGGTTCTCATTAACAGGCACTAGTGATTTAGTAAGTAAATTTTTGGCTTGATTTAAAACAGTCTCATCCCTTCGATCAGGTGGCAATAAAAGAGTCTGAACAACTATCTGATTCATTGGGGGCATTACCATCCCCTCACAATAGTGATACCACTGCAAATAAAAAGGAAACTCAGCAACATCTGGACTGGGTTTTAATCCACCATTTTTATGGCGCTCTAGTATGTAATCAATAATAGCGCCGGATTCAAAAATTGATACATCACCGTCCTCTAATACCGGAACCCTGCCAAGTGCATGCCTTGCTCTGTGTTCTGGAGATTTTAAACCTTCTTTTGTAAAAGGCATGATGTTGACCTCATACTCCAAACCTAACTCCTCTAATAACCAGACAACACGACCTGCTCTAGTTCCAGCAACAAAGTGAACCTTTAACATTTTTTTCTCCTTATTTCTTCACCATTTTTTCTGCATTTTTAGCAAATTCTTTTGCCTTCTTATCATCATCCAACATACTTTCTATCTTAATGGGAACTTCAATGCCTTTGACCATGCCAGGCTGTTCATACATAGCTTTTATCCACCTATCTAAGTGCTCAAGACCATCAACATTAATACCAGACCATTTATGCGTTCGAACCCAGCACCAGTTAGCAATATCAGCAATTGAAAATTCTCCAGCCAACCATTCGTTGTCTTTTAGATGGGTATCCAAAACTTCAAAAAGCCTTCTGCCTTCATTTTGATAGCGATCAATAGCAGGTTGAATTTTTTCTGGAAAATACCTAAAAAATACATTGGCTTGTCCCATCATGGGGCCTACACCACCCATTTGAAACATCAACCACTCGAGAACTTTAGCTTTTTTAGTTGGATCTGAAGAAATTAGTTTTCCTGACTTTTCAGCCAGATATATCATAATTGCACCTGATTCAAAGATAGATAAGTTATCTGCAGTCTTATCAACAATCGCAGGAATTCTTCCGTTGGGGCTAATTTTCAAAAAATTAGGCTTTTTTTGTTCATTTTCCATGAGGTTAACGACTTGAACCTCATAGTCCATATTTAAGGCTTCTAAAGTACATGAAACCTTATGCCCATTAGGTGTGGGTGCTGTATAAAAATCGATCATGGTCACTCCTTAATAAAGTTTATTAAAATATTAGATAATTGTTTTGACCTAGTCCACTGATAGAAATGGCCTCCTCCTATGTGTGGGGCACTTTTTGCATTGGGAGCCATTCTCAACACATCTTTTTCAATACCATTGGTTACAGGATCATCTCCGGCAAACACTGAAAGAAAAGGTAATGATGATGAAGCAAAAAAGTCCCTGGCATTTTTTTGCGCTTCAAGAGACTGGTCTGGAATAATAGGGACATGGCTTGGCATTGCTCTAGGACCCATCTTATAAGAAGCATTTGGAAAGGGAGCTTCGTAAGCTTTTGCGAGATTTGTTCTAAATGGAGAGATGCTTTCTAGGCCAAGTTTAAAAAATAAATACTGGCCTATAGCTGAAAGCCTTGATCTCTTTTCCATCATCATTGAGTTGAGCATGCCTACTGGTAAATTTTCAGTATCCCAGCAAAACTTTTGCCAATACATAAATTTTAAAGCCACATGTCCTGATGCGCTATCAGCATCCATCTTCCTTACCTCTTTTGCCATGCTATTAGGTGTTAACTTAATTGAGCTCGCTCTAAATTCTTTAATTTGATCTATGATGTCTTGAGGAACCTCTGGGTTGTATGGTAATCCGGTATTGCCCATCGAAACTTTCTTAAACCGATGAGGAGCATTTGCAATCATTCTAAGACCAATTAGACCTCCCCAATCTTGACCAAAAAATGTCAGTTCTTTGAAATCATTAACTTCAAGCCAAGCTGACATCCAGTCTACTTGATTTTGATAAGAGTAATCTTCTCGGGCAGCAGGCTTATCCGATTTGCCATAACCCACAAGATCTGGAGCAATGACTCTTACTCCTGCGTCATTAAGAATAGGAATCATGCGCGCATAAAGATAGCTCCAAACAGGCTGACCATGCATTGCTAATAAAACAGGACCATCCCTTGGGCCTTCGTCAATATGATGTATTCTTAAGGGAGTTCCATCGCTTGAGATTATCTCTGTGTATACTGGTTTAAAAGGATAATCCTTTATGCTCTCAAAACATTTATCAGGTGTACGTAAGACTTGCATTAGTAATGAATCCCTAAGACATAATGACTATTGACACTATATATGTCAATAGTTAATATATTTTGATGAGCAATCAACCTACGTTAAAGATCAATACCAGCGATGGTCGTTTCGCTAGAAGCCAAAAAACAAAAGACGCTATTGTAAAAGCTCTACTTAAACTCCTTAACGATACTCCTTTCCCTACAGCAGAGCAGGTAGCTAAGGAATCAAAGATTGGCCTTAGAACTGTTTATAGACAATTTAAAGATATGGAAAGCATCTACCTCTCCTTACATGAAGAATGTCTATATTTTCTGAACAAAATGTTTGAAAATGATATTGACGTTAATCAATCCTTTGAGGAAAGAATAAATTTTGCTGTTTCCGAAAGACTGAAAATTTACAGCGAATATGAAACTTTATTCATAGCTACTATTTCAAATGCTGCTCGATTGCCAATCCTTGTTGATCAAGTGGCTGCATCCTATCAAATCATGCGTAAGAGATTTATTAAGATTGTTCCTGAAATAAAAAATCTTTCCGGTATTAAATCTGATCTTCTCTTTACAAGAATTCTATTTCCAACATGGTTTTCATTGCGTAATGTCCTGAAACATCATCAAAAAACAATCATTGATGAGCTCTCGATTGATTTGATGGAATACATCAAATCCAACATTAAATAATTTTTTATTATCTCGATAAGATATATCTCTCATTTAAAAATAAAAAGGCAGCCTTTGGCTGCCTTTTTTATATTCTGAGTTTGTTAACTTAGAAGTTAAATGTCACTTGGAAACCAACCTGTCTACCTCGATTGGTAGATGCTTCATAGAATTTTGAAGGCAATCCACTGAAACCCGGCATACCGTATTCAGAGTAGTAATTTGATACGAAAGCTAGGTCAACTTCATCAAGCATATTTTTAACAAATACGTTGACATCCCACTGACCATCAGCCGATCTCCATCCAAGGAAAATATTTGCAAGATACAGCTCTTCAATTGAAAGCTCTCTATTGAGACCACTGTCTCTAGCATCTCTCCAATTAATGTTGTATCGAGTATATCTTTCTCCACCAGCATAAGATGGAACTGTATGATCGAGGTAGAACGTCCAAGAAGTTTCAGCGGCATCATTTAATGGCATTCCACTCACATCCATTGATGCAACAGTTGGTCCTGTATATGTTGGATCATTAATGTATCCAATAGAACCAGAGTCAAACTCGCTTTCACTTTGGGTAAAGCTACCGCCAAGGACTAAGTTTTCATTAACAATGTATTTATACTCAATATCCATACCTGTCATTGAGGCATCGTTATTGTTAAAGATTCCACCCTGAACCTGGGCAGTCTGTCCTGTAGCACCTGTAGCGCCATAGGTCATTGCAGTAACGTCATCCCACTTACGCTGGTAATTATCAAATGTATAATCATAATACGCAGCATTTAGTCTTAATCTGCCATCAAGGAAAGTACCTTTCATACCAATTTCTGTCATGTCAGTTTCTTCTTCTGCAAAAGGAACAAGGCTTGGTGCAATTGGGGTATTCGCTAATGTTCCACCAGGGCTTCTGTAACCTTGCTCAACTGCAAAATATAGAAGCAAATCATCATCGACAAAGTGTCCAATTTTAAAATTACCGGTGGTTGATTCACTGCTTAACGCCATAAGGTTTTGAGGAATTAATTCAAACGACATTCCACCGCCTCGCGCAGCACTAAACGCGGCACTTAGTGGCCCATAAAACTGTTGAGATCTATAACCCTCTAATTCCTGCTCTCTGAAACCAAATTGAACAAAAGTTTGATCGCTGATGTTGTATTTGAAGTTAGCAAACACAGCTTCAGTTTTGTTGTTAACAATGTAATCCGTACAAAAGATCAATGCTTGTCGAGCTGCAAATAGACCTGGGCTTGCTAATTCAGCTTCACAAGCATTAAAAGGTGTTTTGTATTCAAACGGTACCATTGGTTTAAACATAAACGGTGCAACTTCAGTAACGGAGTAAGCCGCATCTAGATCAGCATGCGTAAATGTTTCAGAATCCCGGTTAAAAACACCGATTGTGTACTCAAGCTTATCGTTATCTTGATTAGATAATCTTGCCTCAAATGTTTCGATTCCAGCATTGGTTCTAACCTCTTGTGGATATCCATACGCCATAGCCCCAGCATAATCCCTGTCAATCAGGCCCAATGTGTCATTTTCATAATCTGAAACTCTTAAAGAGAAAAGATGTGAACCCATATCATAATCCACCATAAGATTTAGGGTCTCACCTGAATTATTTTGATATGCTCTTTGGAAATGAAGTGCTTTCCTATCTTCAGGATCAAGAGGCCCTGAAAGATCAGAGTAGCTAGGTCTTCGCAGTGTAGCAAGAGCTGCTGCGCCAGCTGGGTTTACACCACCTAGAAAACCTAGAAAAGAACCAACAAATTGCGCATAAGAATTATAGGTTTGGGGTGGCCCAGCAAAACCTGCTAGAGCAGGATTTATGTATGCAGCTACGTCCGTTGTAAATGGGCCTGCGGAGCCAGCAACAGCTCGAGGCGCCTCGCTGGTTGATTCCATGTTCTGATATTTAAGCCTAACGGACATATTGTCACTTGGCTCCCAATTCAGAGAAATCCTAAATGAATCATACTCATGATCCTCTTCTTGACCATTACGTATGTTTCTTACTTCATTACCTCCAGTATCATTAGTCACAGCAGCAAATCTTAGGGCCATGGTATCACTGATACCTATATCGGAGGCATATTCTAAAATGGATGTATTATTATCTGCGAACGAAGTTTTTAGGTAGCCATTTCTGGCATCGCTTCCAATTTCCGCATCACGGGTATAGATCTGTAAGGCACCACCAGTACTCACAACACCTTGAAGCGTTCCTTGAGCACCTTTAAGAATTTCAACTCTTTCGGTGTCATACATCTGATAAAACGCAACTTGTGGTCGAACTGGCATTTCATCAATGTAGGCTTGAATTGGTTGATCATTACCGCCATCAGGATCAACTTTTTGCCCTCTGATAGTAATGACTGATCTGCGTGGATCAATTTGAGTAAATTCAACACCTGAAACTAGTTGAGAAAGCTCTCCTAGTTCCCGAATTTGATAATCATCAATGTCAGCACCGGTAACCGCATTAACGGTCTGTGCGATGGATTGAACATTTTCTTCCTTCTTTGTTGCGGTCACAACAACCTCTTCTAGGACAAGCTCATTGTTTTGAGCATATACTGCAAAAGAAATTATGCCGATAGGCAACAATAATAATATAGATAATAATTTGCGCATTTTTCCCCCTAAAATGAAAAACTTATCAAGAATATACCTTTTTTTATAGTAAATATAAACTTTTTTAATGTTTTGAAACCTTGTCAGTTTGACAATCTAGGGTTGGGAAATAATATTTTGTGAATTATTTAATGATGCCTGAATATCTAGAATAGACTGGTTGGTTTGTTTTCTGTAATTATCAAAAGCCTCAATGGTCTCATCTAAGAGCAACAACCTTCTCTGTAATGTGTTAATTTGCAGCGCCAGTGCCTTGTATTCTTCGCTCTCTACATTGAGTTTATTTGTAATACCTTCCAAACTGTCTAACTCAGAGCTTAATTCTTTAAAATCGCCCTTCAAACCCTTGATGGTCTTATTTAACTCTTGATTTTGCTTTTTTAAGCCATCAAGCTCAACAAAAATCTTGCTGATGTTTACCTTATTTCTTTTATTACTGAGATCCCAAAGCTTTTTTATTTCTTTGTCTAAAAATTGAAGTTGAGCTCCGGTATCTGTTAGAAATTCTGTACTAACTTCGTCTGCTAATTGAAATTCATCCTCTAAATTAATGAGTCTTGATTCAAGGTCTGTTGTATTAACGCCGGTATTTTTAGAAATTTGGCCAACCCATAGCGATAGAAAAAGCATCCCAAATAAAATAATGATAAATACGATTGCTACGATCATACCGCCCTTTTCTTCCATAACTTTATAGATTCTTTGGAAGTCTTCAGGTGATATTTTATCTGTCATGATAGGGGCATTTTGTGTTTTAATATGTTAATCAATTAACTTACTAATTACTAAAGATTTTTAAATAATAGGCTATGAACTTAGATTTTTCTGACGATCAAAAATTCTTACAGGATGAGGCACGTAAATTTTTTGATAAGGAAGGTGGTTTAGCTAATGCAAGAAAAGTGATGGATGAAAGTATCAGTCATGATGATTCTCTTTGGGCCAAAATAGTTGAGCTCGGTTGGACTGGCATAAGAATACCCGAAGAATATGACGGACTTGGGCTTGGGCATCTTGAGTTATGTGTCATTGCTGAAGAGATAGGTAGAGCTTTAGCACCCATACCTTTTTCTTCCTCAGTGTATCTTTTTACAGAAACCATCATTAAATATGCGTCTGATGAAATAAAAAAAGAGATTCTTCCTAAACTCGTGACCGGCGAGGTAGTCGGAACATATGCAGTTGCTGAGGATATGGCGGCTGTTTCAGAAGCTAACCTTTCATGTTCTGTTGATGGTGATGCAATCAACGGTACTAAAATTGCTGTCCCTGATGCTGATCTTGCTACTCATGCAATAGTACTGGCTAAAGGTTCATCAGGCATCGAGCTCAGATTAGTTGATCTCAATTCAGAAGGTGTCTCTACCTCCCTTCAAAAGAACTTAGATAAATCAAGATCATTTTACAAAGTGGAATTAAATAATTCTAAATCATCATTATTAGGTGAATCGGGTGCAGGATGGGATTCCCATGTGCATATTATGGATCAGGCTGCGGTGCTTTTTGCTTTTGAGCAGGTGGGCGGATCTCAGCAAGCACTGGATATGGCCAAACAATATGCTATGGAACGATATGCATTTGGGAGACAAATTGGTTCATACCAAGCAATTAAGCATAAGCTTGCGGACATG
>QOPE01000021.1 GCA_003331565.1 SAR86 cluster bacterium
GGAGGTAATCTAATCTCATCTCCTAAACTTATTTTTGTTTGGGCTTTGCACCTCTTTGAGTTAATCCTAACCTCGCCCTTCCTAATCATGCTGTATATCTTAGATTTAGGTAAATTTGGAAATTTGTATCTCAAATAATTATCTAGCCTTCTCTGATCATTGTTTGCGTCTACTTTTAGGTTTTTTTGGCTCATTGGTGTATTATCTACCACATTAGATAAAGCTAAGACTTAATTAACTTAGCAAATGCCTTCTTTAAAAGGCAATAAAATTAGGGTTAATTATAGAGTTAACCAAGATAAATTAAGAGAAGAAAGAACAGTTTTAATTCAAGCTACTAAGGTAGCCCAATTAGAGAGCAACCATCCCGATAAGACTCTCTAATTCAATAGCATGGAATGCTTGTTCTTCTCTGTTACTGGAGAAAAAATGAAAAGAATATTAATTAATAAGTCATTGACTGATGAAATTCGTGTGGCATTAGTTGAAGGGGCTAAGTTGTATGACTTGGATAATGAAACGAGTAATAAAAACTTACTTAAAGGAAGTATTTTTAAGGCTAGGGTTTCTAGGGTTGAAACTAGCCTTGACGCAGCATTTGTATATTTTGGATCAGAGAGACATGGATTCCTTCCACTTAAAGAACTAACCTTAGAGTATTTTAAAAAAGATAATCAAGGCAAAAGAAAATGCACTCTTAAAGAAAACGATGAAATTATTGTTCAGGTTCTAAAGGAAGAACGAGGTACCAAGGGAGCTGCATTATCTACTCAACTATCTTTAGCAGGAAGGTTCTTAGTTTTAATACCAAATTCTACAAAAGGTGGAGGTGTATCAAGGAGAATATCAGGCGAAGAAAGAGATCAAGTTAAGGACATAATTAAAAACCTTCCAATTCCTGAAGGTATGAGCGTTATCGTAAGAACAGCTGGTCTCGGACGAAATCAAGAGGAGCTTCAATGGGATCTTGATTATCTTTTATCTCTATGGAAGCAAATAAGTGGTAATTTAGATGAATCTAAGTGCCCTTCTCTTATCTACAAAGATGACAAGTTAATACTTAGAGTCTTTAGAGACTATTTTAAAGAAGACATAGAAGAGATACTTATAGACGATAAAGATGTATTCGAGGAAGCATCAATGTTCGCTCAATCAGTAATACCTGATCATGCAACCAAGGTGCAATTTTATAATGAAGAAATACCTTTATTTAATCGCTATCAAGTCGAATCTCAGATTGAGTCTGCTTTTCAAAGAGAGATAAGCTTGCCATCTGGTGGATCTATAGTCATAGATCCAACCGAAGCTATGGTAACAATTGATGTAAATTCATCCAGAGCTACAAAGGGTAAGGATATTGAGGAAACAGCCCTAGCAACAAATATGGAAGCTGCAGTTGAGGTTGCTCGCCAACTTAGACTTAGAGACCTTGGTGGCCTAGTGGTCATCGACTTCATAGACATGCAAGATGAAACAAACCAGTCAAAAGTTCTTAATGCAATAAGAAGAGCTGTTCATGGAGATAGAGCAAGAATCCAAATTAGTGAGATATCTAGGTTTGGCTTGCTTGAACTTTCAAGACAAAGATTAAGACCATCGTTAAATGAAACATATGACATTGAGCATGTTCTTGTAAGAGGTCCAAAATCATTAGGGCAGTCTATTCTTAGAATTGTTGGTGAAGACGCAGCCAAGGAAAATACTGCTGAAATTCATGTTTTTGTGCCCGCAGATGTAGCCAGTTATTTACTTAATGAAAAAAGAAGAGAAATTATCACCATAGAAAATATGAATAAGGTTGCAGTGATTGTTGTAGCTGATCCATACAAGTCACGTCCTTACTATAAAGTTGCTAGAGTTAAATCAGGTGATGTTAAAGGAAAAACTTCTTATCAAATGACACCTCAGAGTCCTGAGCCAGATATGTCATGGCGAGACGCTGATCAAACCTTAACTAGTAACAAGCCCTTAGTTGAAGTAACAGCACCTCCAAAAATGCCAAAAAGAAAGAAATCAGCTTTAAAAGGTATTTTTTCATTTTTATTTAATAACGACAGTAAGAATAAGAAAAAGAAAAAATCTAGTCCCAAAAGGAAGCCACAATCAAAATCACAACATACTAGAAAAAATAAACCACATGGTAATAAAAATTCTAGAAGAGATAATAAGCGAGCTCCACAAAAAAATAACCGCAATAAAAGACCTCAAAATAGGAATAATAAGACTTCAAATGATAGAAAATCACCGAATGAAAATAAAACAAACACTAATAATCGGGTAGAGAATCAGCAGAAAGATACTGCTAAGAAACCAGCACCAGTAAAAAAGGAAACAGTTCAGACTGCATCTTCTGAGGTGAAAAGCAAGATTACTGAAGTTGCTCAACCTGTATCACAGGAAGTTAAAGATGCTCCAAAACGAGCTAAGAATGACCCTCGATATAAGAGCGAATAAGTAGACCTGAAATTGAGCCTTCAGGTGGAATTGAGGGAAGTTTATTTAAATTAAACCAATAAGCTTCTTCAATTTCATCATCTTCAAGAATTATTTCTCCAGAATCGTATTCTGCAAAATAACCTATCATAAGTTGACTTGGAAATGGCCAATTTTGACTTGAAAAATATTTAATATTTTTTACATTGATACCAACTTCTTCCTTGACTTCACGAATCAGAGCCTCTTCACAACTCTCACCAGGCTCCATGAATCCTGCTAATGTGCTAAACATGCCTTTTGGAAAATGTTTACTTCTTCCAAGCAAAATCTCGTCACCTTTATGGATTAAAGTAATGATACATGGAGATATTTTTGGATAAATAAATTCGTTATTACATGAACACTGGAAAGCCTCTTCTGATGAAATGAAATCTGTTTTCTTTCCACATGTACCACAGTACTTACTGTTATGCCGCCAGTAATTTATCATTTTAGATCGCCCAATTAGTGCAAAGCTCTCTTGATCAAGTGAGCCCAACATCATTCTTAAATCAAAAAAATCATAGTCTTCTAAATCTAAAAATAAGTTTTCAGCTATGTCTACAGTGCATATAGTCTTTTTATCTTTTTCAGCAATAGCAATAAGGTCATTTATATCAAAAAACAAGTTAAATTCTGCGCAGGGATGAACAAATCTCTGGTTTTTATTATTGATTAATAATTTATCCTGATAAAATATTATTACCTCAGCATCATCGCTGAGTTTAGGTTTAAGTTGCCTAACAAATTTCATAGGTGTAATTATGGCATTGATTAATAATTTATATAGTTCATTTCTAGGTCATTCTCCAGAGTGGTATAAAAAAACAATTATTGGCTTTTTAATAGTGAATCCGTTCCTGCTTTGGCTTCTTAATCAATTAAACCTTGATGGCGGTTTCATTATGGGCTGGGTGTTGTTAATTCAGTTTATCTTTACCCTTGCTCTAGCTTTAAAGTGCTATCCCCTTCAACCAGGTGGATTGATTGCAATTCAATCGCTATTTATGGGTTTGACTAATCCATACACCTTAATGCATGAAGTTGAAAATAACTTAGAAGTAATTCTGTTGCTTGTATTTATGGTTGCAGGTATCTATTTCATGAAAAACTTAATGCTTACAATCTTTACAAGATTGTTCTTACAAGTTAAATCAAAAACGTTACTCTCACTATTATTTTGTTTTGTAGCTGCATTCTTATCTGCTTTTCTTGACGCATTAACTGTTACAGCAGTTCTGATAGGTGTTGGTATTGGTTTCTATCGAATTTTTCATTTAGCCACGTCAGGTAAAAGTTTTGGAGAGGATCACAATTATCTAGATGACTCATCCTTAAATTCATTAGGTCAAGAAGAACAAGAAAATTTTAAAGCTTTCCTACGAAATCTTTTAATGCATGGTGTTGTAGGTACTGCACTAGGTGGAGTTTGCACTATTGTGGGTGAGCCTCAAAACTTATTGATTGCAAATGTTGCTGATTGGGAGTTTATTGAGTTCATTATAATTATGGCTCCCATTACCATGCCTGTATTTGTAGCTGGAATGATCACCTGCTTTGCAGTAGAGAAATTTAAAATTGCAGGTTTTGGAACTCAACTTCCCTCTGAAATCAAAGGCATATTTGAAAATTACAGCGACTATCAAAAAAGTAATCTAACTGAACAAGATAAAACAAATCTTTTAATCGAATCTTTTGTTGGGATTCTATTGATTATTGCTTTAGCTCTACATGTTGCTGAAGTAGGTATTATCGGTCTAGGGGTTATAGTTTTGCTGACAGCATTTAAGGGTATTACTGAAGAGCATGATCTTGGTCCTGCCTTTAATGAGGCGCTACCATTTACTGCATTACTAGTGGTTTTCTTTTGTATTGTTGGTGTAATTCATGATCAAAATTTATTTGATCCAATTATTATTTATGTTTTGGCTCAAAGTACTGATATTCAGGCACCATTATTTTTTGTTGCTAACGGTGTCCTTTCAATGATTAGTGACAATGTCTTTGTGGCAACAGTTTATATCAACGAAATTAAAGCGGCCCTTGATTCAGGCATGATCACTCGTGATCAATTTGATAAATTGGCAGTAGCAGTAAATACTGGCACCAATATCCCTTCAATTGCTACACCAAATGGTCAAGCAGCCTTTTTATTTTTATTGACCTCGTCATTAGCACCATTAATTAATCTTTCTTACATGCGCATGGTAATTATGGCTTTACCATATACGCTCGTATTGAGTGCCGTAGGGCTTTTTTCAGTAATTTATTTTCTATAAAAATTGCAAGAGACAAATCATAAATTCTGCATTGCTCCTATGATGCAATGCACCGATATTCATGATCGTTACTTGATGCGTTTGATCACTAAAAAATCATTTTTATATACGGAAATGGTTACCACAGGTGCAATTATCCATGGAAATGCACTTCATCAATTAGACTTTAATAAATCCATCGAATCCCCTGTCGCTTTACAGTTAGGGGGGTCAAATCCAGATGAATTAGCAAAATGTTCTGAGATAGCAGAGAGCATGGGCTATGATGAAATTAATCTTAATCTTGGATGCCCTTCTGAGAGAGTTCAAAAAGGTTCCTTTGGGGCATGCCTAATGATTGAATCAAAACTTGTACAAAGATGCTTAAATTCGATGAAGCAATCAGTATCAATTCCAGTGACTGCAAAATGCAGGACTGGCATTGATAAAATTGAAGATTATGATTTTTTGCGATCTTTTGTTGAGGGAATAGCTAATCAAAACATAGCAACTATCATTATTCATGCAAGAAATGCAATTCTTAAAGGCTTATCTCCAAGACAAAACAGAACTATACCACCACTTAAATATGAATATGTGTATCGAATAAAAGAGGATTTCCCAGAACTTGAGATTATTATCAATGGCGGCATTGGCTCCTTAATTGAGGCTAAAAATCATCTACAAAAAGTTGATGGCGTGATGCTTGGTAGAGCTCCTTATGATAATCCAATGATGCTAGAGGGAGTGGATAGTGAAATTTTTGGAGAACCTAAAAAACAAATATTAAGACTTGATATTTTAAAGGAATATCTAAACTATCTTAAGGAGCTTGATAACCCTAATATTCGACTAAATCAAGTTTTAAAGCACATATATGGACTAAATAAGGGGCTAAAAAATGCTAGAAAATATAGGTATGAAATAAATCAAATCATGAAAGAGGGAAATTTATCTGGATCTTTTGAACGATTATCTTCTTATTTATTTTAATTCAATCATCAAGAAAGAAATCATCCATGTTGTTAGTAAAATCATCCTCGATTTCTTCACCATCTTGTACTTCAAATTCAGTGTACTGTAGGTAGGAATCACGTATAAAAGTATATCTATCACCTACAATCAATGACTCAACATCTAATAATCTTGCCCTTGTCTCTAAAGCATCAAGTCCTGTAATTGCAAACCTAACATCACTTTCTTCAATTGAAAAAGTTCCAGAAAGTATCCCTGATATTGGTCTGCCAACGATATCACGTGGGCTACTTGGGCCATAAATTGGTAACATTAAAAATGGGCCATCAGGAATACCCCATACACCTAATGTTTGACCAAAATCTTCATCATGCTCTTCAAGACCTAGATGGGTTGCAAGATCAAAAATTCCAAATAGACCAAGCGAAGTATTTATAACAAATCTTGAAAGATCACTACATGCAGCGACTGGTTTTCCTTGAAGTATTTGATTAAGGGAATTATCTATTTCATCTAGGTTACTAAAAAAATTTGAAATTCCTAATTGAACAGGATTGGGGAGTACATCAGTATAAAATTCAGCTATTGGCTTAGCAATTCTATTATCAAGGGATTCATTAAAACTCCAAATACTTCTATTTATTTCCTCAAATGGATCATTCGCATAGCCAATAATTGGAATAAGAAAGAGAATTTTAATTAAAGTTTTATACATTAATAACATTATCTACAATCCCAAATAAAGAATCATCAATACTATCAAAATTAAAGTTTCTTATTTCATCGTAAAGGGGAATGCTTCCAAGAAATTTAGTACTAAGCATTTTTTCAATCTCATCTGTTGAAAGAATAAATTTCCCTTGTGAGTCATCAACCATATTCAAAATAAACCCCATACAAAGTAAATTTAATTTTTTAAAGACCTGAACAGACTTTAATGTATCACTTACTGCTAGTTTGCTGTTACTGGTAACAAGAATAACTCCATCTGGCTTAATCTCACTTGCAACGGTTAAATATGCATCACCAGTTCCAGGTGGCATATCAATCAACAGGTAATCCAAGTCTCCCCATTTAGTTAACTCACTTAGTTGTTTTATTGCACCGCTAAGCATTGGACCCCTCCAAATTGCAGCCTTTTCATTATCCAAAATAAATCCCATTGAATTTAATCTAATACCCTCTACATTTAATGGAATAAATCTTTTTTTATGATCTTCTTCAATTATTTCAGGCTTAGCTGAAGTGACATCAAAGATAATATGTTGATTAGGTCCATAAATATCTGCGTCAAGGATGCCAATTGAAAAATCCTTGGAAAGTTTTTTTGCTAAAAGCGAAGTAATTGAAGACTTACCTACCCCACCCTTAGCTGAGGCAATAGCAATAGTTTTCTTGATGCTCATAAAGGAAAATTTCTAATATATAATAACTCAATATTTCTTTATATTGTGGCCAATTCAAAACAAAAAAATTTATTAGTTACCACTGCTCTACCCTATGGAAACGGCCCGTTGCATATAGGTCATCTACTTGAGCATACTCAGACTGATATTTGGGTAAGAACTAACAAAATGGAAGGTAATAATGTTCTGAATTTTTGTGCTGATGATGCTCATGGCACTCCAATTATGATTAAGGCAAAAGAGGAAGGTCAGGATCCTGAACAATTTACCAAAGGAATTCAAATTGAACATCTTAAGACTCTAAATTCATTTGGGATTGAGCATGATCATTATCACTCAACTCATTCTGTAGAAAATGAGGAATTAATTAATGAAATTTATAATGACTTGGTGAAAGCCGATTTGGTGTATGAGAAAGAAATATTACAACTCTTTGATGATCAAGAAAAAATGTTTCTTGCTGATCGATACATCAAAGGAACTTGTCCATCATGTGGAGCTGAAGATCAATATGGTGATGGTTGTGAGGTATGCGGTATTACCTATGATGCAATTGACATTAAGAACCCAATATCTGCTTTATCAGGAACTGAACCAAGCAAGAAGAAAACTAATCAGATTTTTTTTAATTTAAATAAATGTAAAGATTTTCTAAGTGGATACTTGGATGATTTGATCATTCAAGAATCAGTAAAAAATAAATTATTAGAATGGCTTGGTGGTAATCTTCAAGATTGGAATATCTCAAGAGATAAACCCTATTTTGGTTTTAAAATTCCTCAACATGATGATAAATATTTCTATGTGTGGGTTGATGCGCCTATTGGATACATAGCTGCATCTAAATATTTTTGTGATAAGAACAAAATAGATTATTTAAATTTATGGGGAAAAGATTCAAACTATGAGATTCACCACTTCATTGGTAAAGATATTATCTATTTTCATGGTCTTTTCTGGCCTGCAATGCTGAATGCATCAAGATACAAGCTTCCTAGTTCAATCCATGCTCATGGATTTTTATCTTTGAATGGCGAAAAGATGTCTAAATCAAAAGGCACTTTAATTTCGGCAGATAAATTTGCTGAGGTCTATGAACCAGATCTTTTACGTTTTTACTTTGCCAGCAAGTTAAATGCAAAGATTGATGATATGGATCTTGATCTAAAAGATTTTGTAAAAAAAATTAATTCATCATTGGTAGGTAAATTATTTAACATTGCAAGTAGATTGGATGGTTTTCTGAGTAAAAACAGCTATCAAACTTCAAAAAATATAGATCGTGCTTTTTTAGATGAGTGTTCTTCTGAATATGAATTAATAAGAAAAGATTTAAACAATAAGAATTTTTCAAGAGCAGTGAGCAGAATTTTAAAAGTTGCCGACGATACAAATAGCTACATCAACAATAAAACACCTTGGAAGCTAAATGATGATGATGCTCTAGAAGTAGCAACTACTGGTATATCTATATACAAAGATTTATGTATATTAATTATGCCAATCATACCTAGCCTTGCATCTAAGGCACTTTCACAAGTAAAGATAGAAAATCCATTATTTGATGAACTTAATAATGAATTAACCAACGTAGAGATTAATGCTTATAATCCATTACTGAATCGATTAGAAGATAAAGATCTCTTAACTCCTTCAAAGGAAATGAAGATGACTGAAATTGATAATAATGAAATAACTATTGATGATTTTGCAAAGATTGATCTTAGGGTAGCTGAAGTTATTGAAGCAAATCATATAGATGGTGCTGACAAACTAATCCAGTTAACACTTGATGTTGGTAAGCTAGGACAAAGAAATGTTTTTGCAGGGATTAAATCAAAGTACTCTCCTGAAGACCTTCAGGGAAAATTTGTAGCTTTAGTTGCAAACCTAAAACCAAGAAAAATGAAATTTGGTACATCTGAGGGTATGGTCCTTGCTGCCTCGAATGATGAAGGTGGGATTTTTATTATGAGCCCTGCTTCAGGTGCAAAAGCTGGAGATAAAATAAAATGACAAAAGATGTAGATATCCTTATAGTCGGAGCTGGGCCTGTTGGTCTTTTTACTGTCTTTGAAGCAGGACTACTTGGACTCAAATGTCACCTGATTGATAATTTAGATAAGATTGGTGGACAATGCGCAGAACTTTATCCAGAGAAACCAATTTACGATATTCCAGGAGTTCCCTTTCAAACAGCTCAACAACATGTTGATGCACTTATTGAACAAATTAAACCCTTTGAATATGAAATAAGTCTTAATGAAAGAGTTGATTCAATCTCTGAAGAATCGAATGAAAACAATATTTCTCGGTGGAGAGTTGCTACCTCAGACGGACAAGAATTTATAACTAAAAATATTTTTATAGCTGCAGGTGCTGGATCGTTTGAACCAAGGAGACCTCCCAATATAGAAAATCCAGATGCTTTAATGGAAAATGGAGTTTCTTATGCAGTGCAATCCAAAAAACGGTATGAGAATAAAGATGTGATTATTTTTGGTGGTGGTGATTCGGCACTAGATTGGACGGTTGAGCTTGCTGATATTGCAAAGAGTATCTGTTTGGTTCACCGACGTGATGCCTTTCGTGGTGCCCAGCATACTGAAGCTCGAATGAGAGAGCTTGTTAAACAAGGAAAAGTGAACTTGTTAACACCCTATCAAATTCACTCCATTATTGGTGAGGATAAGGTAACCGGTGCTGAATTAAAGAACTTCGATACCAAAGAAATAGAAGAAGTTGCGGCAGATGAGCTGTTATTTTTATTTGGATTAAACAAAAAGCTTGGCCCGATACTCGATTGGAAATTAGAACTTAACGAAAAAAAGATTAGTGTGAATACAGAAAATTTTCAAACCAATAAAGATGGAATTTTCGCTGTAGGCGATATAAATGACTACCCAGGAAAACTAGATTTAATTTTATGCGGATTTCATGAGACCACTCTTGCGGTTCAAGAAGCTTATCGAAGAATTCATCCTGGAGAAAGAGTTCCTTTTGGTTACACAACCTCAAATACTAAATTACAAAGAAAACTTGGGGTTGCCGAATAGAAAACCAAATCAAAATTAAAGAAATTCATGATTCTCTGCCCCACTACCAATGCGGTAGATGCGGGACGCCAGGATGTCTCCCTTATGCCGAAGCAATTATTAATGAGGGTATTCCGATCAATAGATGTGTACCCGGTGGAGAGGACTCACTAAAAAAGCTGATTGAAATTACAAATCATCCAGATGATATCTCTCTAGATATGGATTTTGGGCCTGGCATTGCCAACCAAAAAGCATTCATTATTGAAGATGAGTGTATAGGTTGTAAAAAGTGCATAGATGCATGTCCTGTTGATGCAATCCATGGAGCCTCGAATTTAATGCACAGTGTAATTGATGATTTATGTACAGGATGTGAGTTATGCGTACCCCCTTGTCCGGTTGATTGCATTGAATTAGTGCAGGTGAATGAGAATGTCTCACTGGCCGCAAGAAATAATTCAGAAGAGTGGTTTCAAAATACCATTAAGCTAAGACAAAGAAGAATAAAAGAAAGATCTATTGTTGATCAGGACAAAAATTTAAAAATAGGAAAAGAAATAAATGAACAACTTAATAACAGGTCTGTGGATAAAGAAAAAAACATTAAGCAGCTTCAAAGAAAAATCTTAATGGACAGAATTGATGAAGGCCAAGATGATGCTGAATTTATAAATAATTTAATAGATAAGCTATAAGAATATATTTTTAACAAAATCCAACGGGATTGTATTTTTTATATGAAATTCATCAATAATGCTTTTTACAACTTCTCCAATCTTTGCTAAAGCTTGATCTGTCATTTCATCATCGCGCTCTAAAACATCCTTTGTTAAACCTATCACACCACCAGCATTTACAAGAAAATCGGGGATATAAAGCATTCCATGAGAATGAATTTCATTGTAAAGGTTATCACTAAGTAATTGATTATTTGCACCGCCGCATATTACTTTAAATGTTGAGTTTTTAATAAACCCTTTGTTTAAAATTCCTCCGATCGCACATGGAGAAAAAATTGATGCGCTTGTTTTAAAGATCGATTTACAAGGATGACAGCCAAGCTTTAAAGCTGAATTAAGCTTCATTTCATCAGCCTCATCAACATAAATTTTTGAACCGTCATCGAGGAGATTAGATGCAAGATTTGAACCAACACTGCCAAATCCCTGAATAAGAATATCTTCGTTAATTCCATTAAAGTAATAATCTTTAACTGATCTAAGCGCGTAGTAGATTCCTTTTGCTGTGTAAGGACCTGGATCAACGCTATCTAACACATGCTCAGATAATTGAGAAACAATTCTTATGTCAGTAAGAGATATACCTATATCTTGTGCACTTAGATATGCTCCATCCAAATGATTAATAAATGTAGCAAACAATTCCAAATGCTCTTTATTATTTTGTTTATTCTTAATGATGACTGCTTTGCCACCACCAAATGGAACTCCAGCGACTCTATTTTTTAAAGTCATTGCTTTTGAAAGCTTTAATACATCCTCAATAGCATGAGATTCAGATTCATATTCTTTAAATCTACAACCCCCGATTGCTGGACCCTCTTTAGTAGAATGGATAGCAATAAATGCCTTGAAATTCTTATCAGCATCTTCAAAAACAAATAAATGTTCATGATCAAAAAGCTCATGTTCTTGTATTTCAATTCCTAGATAATTTTCTGCTGATATTTCTTTAATCATAATAAGAATAAGATTAATGAAAGAGTTATTATATAGCTCTAAATGCTTAAAGATAGAATAAGAAAATACCTACCCGTTGTTCTAGACCTTGAAACTGGTGGATTAGATAATAAAAAAAACCCCATCTTGGAAATAGCTATTCAGCTTTTGGAGTATAGGGATAATAACTTTGAATTAGGTGAATTGATTAGATATCACATCGAGCCATTTAAAGATCTTGAAATTGATCCCGAGTCATTAGAATTTACAAAAATTGATTTATCGCATCCTTTACGAAATGCAGTTGAAGAGAATATTGCTCTAAAAAATATCTCGAAAGCTATAAATCAACAACGGAGCAAATACGAGTGTTCTAGAGTTATATTGGTTGCACATAATGCGCATTTTGATTTGGGTTTTTTGGTAGAGGCCTTCAAAAGAAATAATATTAAAAATCTACCATTTCACCCATTTTCAGTTCTTGATACCGTTTCTTTGGGCGCTCTTGCTACTGGACAAACTGTTTTAGCAAGGATCTGTAAAGAATTAAACATAGATTATGTCAATGAATTAGCTCACTCAGCAGCTTATGATGCAGAGGTTACAGCTAAGGTCTTTTGTAAAATATTCAATGACTTTAACTAGCTTGAGCTAAATTTCTTTCTTCTGCCGCTTTCCAATCTTTTGGAAGAAATTTTGAAACTAGCAGAAAACTAATTACTGAAGGAATAAATACACAAGTTGTAACAGTCAGTGCATATCGTATTGACTCAATTTCATTATAGTTATTACCAAATACATCCATTAACCATCCAGCAAAAGTTGGACCGCCACCCAATGCAATCATGTTTAGGATAAAGAAAAAAAGTGCCGTTGACATGGCACGCATATGAATTGGTGCTAACGTTTGTGCAATCGCAAAACTTGGGCCTAAATAAATTCCAAGAAGCAATAGTGCAAAGGTAGCAAAAACTAAGTGCATTTCTACAGAATCTACCCACCAACCAATGATGCCAATCGGCAAACATAATAGCATTGCTATTGCTGGTAACCAGCCATACGCTCTAATATCTTTTTTGCCCCATCTATCTGCCAATCTTGCCCCAAAGAAAGCACCTCCAGCATAAGTTGTTCCATTCATAATTCCAAGGATAATAACAAGGGTTTTAAAATCAAATGATGGATCAAGTGTTACTAGATACTTCGTTTGAAATGCTGATTTTGCATATGAAACAAATGATCCAAATGCTATTCCGAAACACATCGCCCACCATGCCGGTATGTGCATAAGTACCTTCAATGACTCTAAAAATGGAGGTTTAGAAATTGTGGTGCCTGAGGTTAATTCCATTGCACCACGAACTGGTTCTTTTAACACTAATTTAACAACCACAGCTAAAGCTATGCCGGTTAAACCTAAAAAAATAAAAATCTGCCTCCAGTTAACTTGATCTTCTGAAACATCCATTAAAGAGGCTGTTACAAAATAGGCAGCCATAATACCCAAAGGTATTCCCATTGAATAAACGCCTAAAGCGCTTGCTCTTTCTTCTTTAGGATACATATCAGATATTATTGAATGTGATGGAGGGCTGCCACCCGCTTCTCCAATTCCAACACCCATTCTTGCAAGAGCAACCTGAAAAAAATTATTTGCCAATCCTGTCAAAGCAGTAAAAGCACTCCAGGTAGCCAAAGCAATTGATAGGATATTAACTCTATTAAAACGATCTGCTAGCCATGCAATTGGAATAGCCACGAATGTATAAAAAACAGCAAAAGCCAAGCCTATCAACAAACCAAGGTCAGTATTTGATAAACCTAAATCTTTCTGAATAAACGGGGCAAGAATTCCCATGATTTGTCGATCAATAAAATTGAATCCATAGACAAGAGTGAGCAGTAATAGAGCAAACGTTCTATATTGTTTGGTATGCATTTTTTAGATTACAAAACTATCGTATGAATTAGAGCAAACTCTATTGTCATCAAATATAACGTTTTGATTTTCTTCTTTTATATATAAAACCCGTGAAAGAAGACCTTTTGAGTGAGATGGCTTAGATCCTGTCGGCGCTATATACTCAACATGGTTATTATCAATTATTTTCCTGAGCTTATTGTAGCTCATAGAAACCATAACCATACCAAATACCTTAACCAGATCAGTTGTAGAAATTAGCACTTCGATTGGATGTTTTGATACAAAGTTTTTATTGATAGTATGTGGTTCATGAAAAACTGTTTTACCATTTGAATGAAGATAGTATGCAAAGCTAGTGGTATTGTAAGGTTTTCCAGCCTCCTCAATCTCTAAAGTCATATTGTTGATATCAAACTTATCACCTGCTTTAACCACTATTATATTTGTGAAACCTAGCTTTGAAAGTGCATACGAAGCATGTTTAGTTGTAAAAATTTTTATGCCTTTATCAAAGTATTTCAATGACTCAGGATCAAGATGATCTGAAAAATGTGCTGTTACAACAAGATGAGTCACTTTATCAATTAAGTTGTAACGCAGAAAGTAATGATCAGAAGTCTTTTCTCTGTAAAGAAGCCACCTAGCACCGGGAATCTCTTGCAATTCTGACAACCATGGATCAACTAATATGCATGCTTCATCGCTTTTATAGGCCCAAGACTGATAATTATTGCATTTGATCAATTGCATTTCCTAATCATGTCATAAGTGAGAATAAAAACCAAAATGATAATAATTATCATTAATAAAATACCTTATATCAGTGTTTTACAAAATTTTATTATCCTTATATAATCCTATTAATGCATACATTTATGGAACAAAAAATGAAAGAACTCAATACAAAAGAAGTTTGCGAAATCTTGAATGAAATAATGGAGTATGAATTAGGTGGAGTAGTAAGATATACACACTCGTCCTTGATGATTACAGGGCCGTACAGGATTCCAATTGTCGCGTTCTTAAAGGAACAAGCAGCTGAATCTCTATTACATGCTCAACAGGCAGGAGAGTTACTGGTTGGTTTGGATGGCCACCCAAGTCAAAGAATAGCAAAGATTGAGGAAACACACCGTCATTCCATAAAAGACATATTAGAGGAATCTCTTGAACACGAGCTTCATGCGCTAAGTCTATACAAAAAACTTCTTGAAAAAGTTGAAAATAGATCTGTTTACCTTGAAGAATATACTAGAGGCAAGATAGGTGAAGAGGAACAACATTCGCTTGAGCTTAAAGCAATGTTAAAGGATTTTGGTTAATCTATTTTAATTCATCAATAGCTGACTGAAGTTCACCCGCTGCATGCATTTCAGTTACTATGTCACAGCCTCCAATTAATTCGCCATTTAGAAATACCTGAGGAAAAGTTGGCCAATCTGTTATGTTGGGTAATGTCTGTCTAACTTCAGGATTAGCTAGAATATCAACGTAAGAAAACTCTGCTCCACATTCAATAAGTGCTTGAACAGTTCTTGCTGAGAAGCCACATTGAGGTTCGTAAGGTGAGCCCTTCATGTAGATCAAAATGTCATTTTCTTCGATTTGTTCTTTTATTTTCTTTTCGATATCCATACTATTTTTTTATTATTTCTATATACATGTTTATAGTGTCTTTAAACCCATATTTCAATGAATCAACGATAATAGCATGCCCTATTGATACCTCATCAATATCTCCGCATTCTTTTAAATAAGGTAAATTATCTAAGTTTAGGTCATGACCTGCATTAACTTTTAAGTTATTTAATCTAGCTGATTCAATAATTTTGCTAATCTTATTTTGAGCATTATGAATTTCATGCTTCTTACCGTTTTTGATGACTTTTGCAAAAGGGCCTGTATAAATTTCAATACTATTAATTCCTATTTCATTTAATTTATCAAAATTACTAAAATCATCATCTATAAAGATGCTTACATGGTTAATATTTTTTTTAAATTTAGAAACCTCAGATTTAAAGATGTTATCAAGTTGTTCAATTTTCCATCCATGATCTGACGTAATTTGGCCATCCGCATCGGGTACCAATGTAACTTGGTGAGGATTATGAGCATTCACAAGGGGAATAAATCCAGGATAATTTTTCGAACTAGGTGAAAAAAGATTCCCTTCAATATTAAATTCTTTATTAGCTTTTAGGCAGATCTCGTCAAACATACTAATATCGCTTGGTTTAGCATGCCTTAAGTCAGGTCTTGGATGAAGTGTTAAGCCATCAACTCCTAAATCAATAGATTGCTGAGCATAATCGCTAATACTTGGATTATCTGATCCTCTAGAATCACGTATTAATGCAATCTTATTAAGATTGATACTAAAATTCATAAAAAATATTTAATTTGAGGAAATAGAGTTCTGATCCCAAAATGCTCTGCCAGAAATAATTTTACCAGAGTCATTAATAACAAAATGATCTACTATTGAAATGTCCATTGAAGTTCCATTCGATTCATTTCTTACTTTCATAATAGCTTTTAATATGCCTTCATTCCCACAAACAACGTAACTAACATCTGAAGGAG
>QOPE01000022.1 GCA_003331565.1 SAR86 cluster bacterium
ATCAAGATAGACTCCGAGATACCACTCGCACACATAACGAGGATCAATTTCAGACAAAAGGGCAAAGTTACCAGTAACCATTAATCGATGGATATGATGCGAATAACCAAGTTCTTTTGTGCTTTCCACTGCCTTAGCAACACACTGCATTCGGGTTTCACCTGTCCAGAATAATTCTGGGAGTTTACGAGTATTTTCAAAAAAATTTAAGGATTTATAATCTGGCATTTTTAACCAGTAGATACCTCGAATAAATTCTCGCCATCCAAGTATTTGTCTTATAAAGCCCTCTACAGAATTAAGTGGAGCACCCTCATAATATTTTTTTTCAGCTTTAACAATAATTTTCATTGGATCTAATAAACCAACATTTATATAAGGTGATAAGAGGGAATGAAATAATGTTGGATTACCTGCATCCATGGCATCTTGGAATGGACCAAAGTTATTGATTAATGAATTAAAAAATTCGTTTGCCTTTTTTTCAGCATCTTCTCTTGTTACCGACCAGTTAAAATTTTCAAGATCTCCAAAGTTTTTCCCAAAGACGTTTTCAACATCAACCATCACATCAACGGATAATGCATCGGGCTTAATTTTTTCTCGCTCAGGTGGATCTTCATTGAGCTTGTTAATACTCACTCTATTCTTTGAATCAAAATTCCATTCACCTCCGACTGGTTTTTCATCTTCGATAAGAATGTTATATTTTTTTCTGAGCCATCTATAAAAAAATTCTTGAACAAGAGATTTCTTGCCTTCAGCCCAATTCTTAAATTCGTCAGCGCTGCTTATAAACTTAGGGTCATCATGGACTTTTAAGGCTATTCCTAGTTTTGAAGTCAGAAGGGTTAGTTGAGTTAGGGTCTTATGATCGCTTGGATGAACAACCTCTAACACTTCATAATTATTTAAACGAATATAATCAGACAATAAATCTGTCATTCCATTCTTTTGACCTTTAGTAACCGGGACATGATCTGAATTTTTTAAGTTAAGCTCTTTAATAAAATGTCTAAGGGAAGAAAAAAGAAATGCGAGTTTTTGCTTATGATGATTTTGATCAAAATAAATGTCCAATGGCTCAAAATATAGGACCTGAATATCTCTCTTTGTTGAATCAAATATAGGATTATTTTTAGAGAGTTGATCAGGAAAAATTAAACCAAGTGTCTTCATAACTAACGATTTAAATCCATAGCTAAAGAATAGCCTGATAGAAAAGCGTTCTCAATTCTAGGGCCATTAATCCAGTCACCAATCAAGTAAATTGAGTCACTATATTTAATATATCTTTCTTGGTTCATCTTTTTATTTGTAAGGGCATATTTCCATTTAAAAATATCAGCATGAATTATATTGAGATTGCTTGAGGTGAAATTGTGTATTTCCTCTGTAGCAAAATTGATTATTGTTTCTTTATTTTCATCATACATTTCCTTGCTGCTTTTAGGACTTAGGTGAATTAGGACTGATTCAGGGATTTGCTTATTAAACAATCTTGATGATGCTATCCAACTAATTGCTTTGTTATTTGGCTTTATTGCATTTAGTTCAAATGAAGATTCTTTTTCAAGACATAATCCTATAGCCAAACAAGGTTCAAAGCTGCATTCATAATCAAGCTCTCCGAGTAAATTAAGGGCTTGAGGGTGCGGAATACTTAAAATTAATTTGTTGTAATCAACTATTGTTCCATCACTGAAGTGAATTTTATTATTTTTTTGATTTATTTTTATTACCTCAGAATTAAAGCTTATTTTTCTGTTTAGAAAACCATAATCAGCAATAAACTGCATTCCCTTTTCGTGAGTCCAGATATTTTTTTCTTCATATGTATTTTTTTCTTCAATGTATATAGAAGCAGTAAAGTTTTTTGCCCCAGTTTTACTTAAATAATCATTAAAGATTGAGTTGGAGGATGTTGCATACTGAGCACCAAATTGAATGATGAATTCTTTATAGTTTCGAGCACAGAGCCTGCCTCCAACCCTTGATGCCTTTTCATAAATTTCTACATCACCTTTGAAGTGATGTGAAAAGGCTGAAGCACTAATTCCAGAACCTATGAGGATAGTAGCTGACAATTTATTTGTATCGAGTACCTTCTTTCATAACAAATGAAATATCTTTTAATGACTCTATATTTTCAAGTGGATTATTTTTGAGAGCAATGATATCTGCACTAAAACCAGTTTTAATTTTTCCTATTTCATTTTCAAGCTTAAAAAGTTTTGCAGTTTCTAAGGTAGCACTTTGTATTGTTTCTAGGGGTGACATTCCGCCCTTAACCATTAGCACAAATTCTTGCCAATTATCACCATGTGCTGAAACGCCTGAATCTGTTCCAAAGGCGATTTTTACTCCATATTTATGTGCTTTAGTGAATGTATCAAGAATCTGAGGTCCAATTTTTGCAGCTTTTGGCCTAACAAGCTCAGGAAAAAAATTATCAATTTTCGATTTTTTAGCAACCCATTCGCCTGCAAGTATGGTTGGAACGTAGTAGGTTCCATTTTTCTTCATGGCTTCCATTACTTCACTATCCATAAAGGTTCCATGTTCAATAGAAGTAACCCCAGCATCTACTGCTCTTAACATTCCCTCTTTTCCATGTGCATGAGCAGCAACCCAAAGACCATAATCATTTGCAATAGAGATTAACGCTTCTAACTCGCTGTTAGTAAATTGAGGATTCTCGCCTGATTTAGCAACACTCAGAACACCACCAGTAGCTGTAATTTTTATGCCATCAGTGCCATCTTTGTATCTTTGTCGAACAGCCTTCTTTATATCCTCAAAGCTATCAACAACTCCTTCTTCGGGGGTAGGGGGTTCATATAGATCAGTGGGCAAACCATTTGTTGGATCCCCATGACCACCAGTTGTAGCAATGGTTTTTCCTGAGGTAAGTATCCTTGGCCCAGGTACAATTCCCTTGTTGATGGCATTTCTAAGAGAAATTGTTTCCATTCCACCATCACCAACATTTCTTACCGTTGTAAATCCTGCATTTAAAGTCTTAATCGCATTAGCCGCAGCAAAAATTGCATTAAATTCAGGCTCTACTTTTAAATCTCTTTCTGCTTTTGGAACATATTCCTGCGCTAAATGGACATGAGCGTCCATCAATCCAGGTAGAACATAACTGTCCTTTAAATCGTAATATTCTTGGAAATCAGACCTATTAATATAGCCATCAGAAATAGATGTAATCAAGCTATTTTTAATAACAATAGATTTTCTAGATTCTATGTTACCTGTTTCGACATCAATTAGATTACCAGCATGGATTAAAACATCGCCGTTTAGATAGAAAAATTGAACCGAAAGAACTAAAAAAAAGACGCTTCTATTAAAAATATTCATATATATGGCTCCATAATTCTTGACACTTCATATTTTTGTAATATATAGTTCACATAAATGTCACAAAGGAGTAACAAATGACACAATTAAAAATAAATCTATCTTTATTGTTATGTGCATTACTCTTATCACCTCTATCTTACTCTGATGCTAATATTTTTGCATCAGCAAAGGAATTATTATCAATTGATAAACCTTTGATTAAAGTTGAATACAGCAATTCAAATCTTGTATCTACTTGCCCAGTAGGATCAATAGGGTGTTTTAGTTCTGCAAATGGCGGGAAGATTATATTAAGCGAAAATATTCCAACTAGACATCACGATGTTGTTTTGTTGGGATTATATTCTGATTACTTGCAGTATGCTGATTCAAGGGTAATAGATGAACTCAGAACTTGCCAGGTAAAAGTTACCTATTTAAATCAAATTAGCAACACCAGATTGGCTAATTTATATGAAGGACAATGCGAAAGCCTTTTTAAAGGTAAGTTATTAGTTCTTAGATAAAGCTATAAACTGATGATGGCGCTTTCAAGGATTGCGCCATCATTATTCTTAAGTTGAATTTCCAAAGCATCTTCTTCGATGACTAGAATTCCATAATTAATTTCCTTATGAATCCCGCCCTGCATTAATTTATCAGTCTCATTGTCACTGCTTCCTGGCTTATTCATGCTTGAGGCAGTTATTTCAATAATTGCATTGTGCCTATAAATTGCACCACGATGCCTATCTCCTGAGAGAATAAGCACATTTTTTTTTCGTTGTATCAAATTGATTAATTTATCTCTTTCATGAGGAAAGTTAGCCCATTTTTCGTACCCATGCTCAGTAGCAAGAACTTGTATTGACGAAAGAATTATAAACATCTCAGTGTTAGGATCATTTAATTCATTTTCAAGCCAAGACCACTGGGACTTTCCCAAGATTGAAGAATTAAGGTCATTATTGGGTTGCCGATTTGTTCTTGAACCTAATAAATTTGATCTAAAATATCTAGTATCTAGACCAATAACTTTAATTTTATTATTCTCAATAATGTAGTCTTTGGAAAAATACGTTCCCTCTCTATTTCTTCTTGGATCATTGGCAGGCACATCCCAGAAATCCATAAAAATCTTCTGAGTTAATCGTTTATGTTTATACTCTGAACCACCATCATTCTTACCGTAGTCATGATCATCCCAAATAGCTAACTTTTCTAGATCATTTAACCATCCTGGGAATCTCCTGGCTTGAAGATTATATGCTTTAACCAAATTCTTAGTATCTCCAGATGGAACATCGCCATAAACGTTATCCCCCAAGAAAATAAACTTATTAATGTTTTCGTCCGCAATTGATTTCCAAATTTTTTGAGGATGCCTTTGATCTAAACATGACCCAAAACCAATTTTTGTATCTGCACTTACATTGAGAGTAAAAAATATAAATATTAAAAAAGGTGATAAAAATTTGATGGCTGGCATTAACACTTATTATATAACTGATATATTCTTCACTAAATATGAAAAAAATAATTCTATGTATTCTTGTTCTTGTTAGTTGTAATGATAATACAAGTGTTGAGTCCCAGAACTTAAACCAATTACTAAAACCTAATTTTGAATACCGCTTTGTTGAGATGCAATGTCAGTTTAGATCTTCAAATAACTTAGCTAGCCTAGAAAGACTTATTCCAAGAATTAAAGTAGTACTTCCTGAAGAAATATCTATGACAGTGGCATTTAGGTTCGTCAATGATCAAGTAGACACAAAATCATTTTATGTATGGTTAAGGAGCGATCCAAAGTCAAATAATGAAACTAACATTGATATCATTAATGAGGTAGCTAATTGTAATGTTCGTGATACGAGTACTATTTTTGGCTTTGCTGTAATAAATTTTGATCCCAATCAAATACTTGAGGATTCCTACATTACTGAAGTTATCTATTGTAATTACATTGATGGTAATTCTTTTCCAACGCTTAATTTTGTTATTCAGGATTTAGAATATTTTTTTCCAAAAGATCAAACTTATAAGGCCTATTATCAGGAAGGTGATTTACAAGGTGAGTTTGTATGGATAAATCAGTTTGAAAGCATTCAAGAATACAAAAATTTTTTTGAGGAATTTAATTTAGTTGAGAATAGTAATATTATATTTACAGGGTTCACTTCTAAAGCTAATTGCTATTCGTCGAACTTATTTCAAACTTATAGGATTTAATTATGCGCAAATATTTTTTATTTTTACTAATACCAATAATGCTCAATGCTGATACAGACAGAAAAGTCTCTGACTTGTCAGTAGAGGAGCTAAAAAATTTAGTCTCTGAAATAGTCGAAGACTCGATTGAAAAATGTGAGGTTACTGGAACCATGGAGGGTAGGTCTAAGTTAAACCTTAAAGTGGAGGGAACGGTAATAGGCAAGATGGAATGCAATTTCGATAAAAAAAATGCAGATGAGTAAACTCAATTTGAGTTTGATATCAATTCAACTTATGTAAAATAATTACTTATATAAGAAAAAGGAGCTCTTATGAAATTAAATTATGTATTAGGTTTTTTAGCAGCAATCTCATTGAATATTTCTGCTGAAATTTGGAAGGACTACTCTCCAAGTGAAGAGATTGTTGAGATGACTGTAGTTAAGGTTAAGGCAAACTATATTGATGATTATCTTGTAAATCTCAAATCAACATGGGTTGACTCTCTTGAAGTTCAAAAGAAGCTTGGCCACGTTATCAGTTATAACGTATGGACGGCTGAAACTGCAGGGACCACTCCCAATGTGTTTCTAACAGTTCGATATAAAAATGCTGCAGCGAGAGAACCTAATAAAGGTAGATACGAGGCATTTATTAAAGAGTGGAGAAAAGTTCTCTCAGAAAAAGAGCAACGAAATATTGCTTCTGGTTATGATGATATGAGAGAAATAGTTGACTTGGTGGTCTTAAGAGAAGTTATTTATAACTAATTCTTGCTTAGGGTAGGGAGCCTAGCTCCCTCCCTAATGATGTTTTCCAATCTCCCAATCAAAGTCAGATAGGTAATTCCTTGAGTGCTCAATGGCACCGTCTTCTAGTTTTGTTCCCATTATGTCATTCCAACGATTTAAAAATCCAAACAATGCAATTACACCTATAATTTCAATAACATCATTCTCTGACCATTCATCAAGCAACATCTTTCTAAGCTGATCATCCTCTTGTATTGGGTTGATGCTACTTAAATGAGTGAATTTCAAAGCAATTTTTTCTTTCTTAGAAAATAAGTCACTATTTTCATAATCCCATACAGCTTTTAGCCGTTCATCAGATGATCCGTATCTTTTTGCTGCAAGACTCGTATGGGCTTGACAGTATCGACATCCAGCAGCACTACTCGAAATAAATGCAATTAACCGTTTAAACTCTGGCGTCAAAGTTCCATTGTTCTCCATTACTGCTTTATTTAAGTTTATAAATGCAGCAGCAAGATTTGGTTTTTTTTGCATTGTAAGAACTGAGTTAGGGCAAAAACCTAATGTCTCATTAAAAAATTCTGCTAATTTTTTTGTTTTTATATCGCTTAGCTCGTCTAATGGCTTTATAATTGACAACGTTATCACCTATTAAGTTATTAGATTATTTAATCATGAATAAACAAGAATTAGTTGAGGTATTTAAAGATCTCCATCCTGAGGATACATCTGGAGAAATCATCGGAGAGGTTTATCTTGATGATGGAACAAAAATTCAAACAGATTCGATTCGAATAGATATGGATGGGGGCAGAATTATTTTGGCATCTAAAAAATCGAATATGCATGCAATCAACAATAAAAATTGGATTCAAGAATTAATCTTCTATAAGAATAAAAAGCTTAAATCTGCTTAGAAATCCTTTACTTGAGCATATAGCTTTTTAATACCATTACTCACAGTTTTAGTAAAAATAAATGGTAAAAATGCATGAATTATTCCTACTACTCCAAGAACAATTAAGATAACGGACATTCTCAGAACTCTTATTGAATGAGATATGAAACCTATTTTTGAGTTCTTAAGGTGATGTATGTCAAAAAACATACTGCTATTATATAACAGTAATGAGTAATATAAGGCGCGTTGAAAAGTTTAAGGAGTTGCTAAAAAAAATTCTTAAGGAAAAAGAATCAAAAAAGAAAGGAAACGTAATTAAGTTTCCTACAAAACGTCAATAGTATTACTCCAGATTAATTTAAAATCTCTTGAGACAAACTTAGCTTTGTTATTGTCTAACTTTATAACATCTGTATAAATGATTCCCATATCGAGTTTTTTAGTTTGCTTACCGTCTTTAAAAATATGACTCGCAATGCAATAGGTTTTTCCGCTATAAGTATCATCAAACCATTCTCCATTGATGTTCCCAATAAAGTGCATTGTCTGTATGAAGTTTTTATCAAGCTCTTGCATTGCAAACATAAACTCTTCAAGTGAATTAATTTCATACATACCTGTCATCTTGAAGTTAGTTTGCATTATTGATTTGAGTTCAGAAAAATTCTTTGAATCAATAATTTCAGCATAAAGATAGATGATTTCTTCTGCCTGATCATTGACGTTTTGTATGTCTTTTGCATAAATGATTCCAATTGATAGTGAGATTATGAGAGCTGAGACTAATTTAAGTTTGTTCATTTAACTACCTTACTTATTTCTCTTAGTGCAAGATCCAATTGATCTGGTGATTGGCAAAAATTAATTGGGAAGAACTCCACTTCATTCAATCCTGCATCCATTGAGAGCTGCAAACAATCAAGAGTTTTACTGAGGTCAGGAATATTATCTTCGTTAAGCTGTATTGGTAATTGGCCTCTTATTCTTGGTATCTCTGATCGATCAGCCTTCTTAAAGGCATCATGTAAGAGCTCTGAACCATTTTTTATAAAATCAGGTGATGTTTTAATTGGTATCCAGCCATCCCCAACAGCAGAAATTTTATTTGCATTCTTATCAGTCATCTTTACACCAAACAGAATTGGGATTTCTTTTTGTTTAATTTCAGGTTTACACCAAATATCACTAAATTCAAAAAACTTACCTTTAAATGAAACAGGATTAGGGCCATGCAATAACTTTATTACATCAAGGGTTTCCCAAAACCTTTCTTCCTTTTCATCAAAGGATATACCTGCAACATCATATTCTTCTTTTTGCCATCCTAAACCTACTCCAAGCTCCAACCTTCCATTAGAAATAGAATCGAGTGTACTTAGTGTTTTAGCCAACACAGCAGGATTTCGCAAAGGTGCAATAATTATTGCAGTTGCTAATTTGATGGTTGACGTATGGCTTGCAATCATTGTCAAAGTTGTCAGGGGCTCAAACCAATTAGAATCCGATGGAAGAGGGAAGGTACCAAAAGGATAATTTTGAAGGTTTTTCCCCATTACTAAATGATCAGTAAGACTTACTGAATCAAAACCATGGTTTTCAGCCATTTTAGATATTTCTATGTATGAACTTATTTCACCATCATAAAGATTCTCTAATCCAAAAAGACCACATATCAATTTCATTGATCTAGTTTAGTACATTTAGACAATCATCTAAAAGCCTCATTGTTATGTAAAGATTATTATTAAGGTGTTAAAATTCGAGTCTTTTAGTCGCGGGTGTGGTGTTAACGGCTAGCACAATAGCCTTCCAAGCTATTGGTACGGGTTCGAATCCCGTCACCCGCTCCAGTTAGTTTATTCCATAAAAAAAGCGAACCAAGTCCGCTTTTCAAATGTTGTGAGGGGGATTATAACTTGAGGAATATCCACAACATAACTTTGACTAAGTATCTTCTTATAAGTTCAAAATTATTAAAAATAAAAAGATAATACTTGATGAGGCTATTCCAGTACCTAATGGAATCCTTTCACCGTGATCGTTTTTGGTAAAAATATATAGCCCAAGAGATAGAATCGAGCTTACTAATAAAATAACTCCTAATGAGCTGGATCCAAAAACTCCTCCAACTGCCCCAAGTAATAAAAAATCACCTGAACCGATGCCATCAAATCCTTTTATTTTTTTATAAATATAATTTATTAGCCATAAGCTACTAAAGCCTAAAATAATTCCAAGAAAACTGTCAATTATGGTTGTATAAAAGTTTAAATAATTCAAGACAATGCCTAGGAAGCAAATTATTCCACTAAGGTAAGTTGATAAAAACAAAACTCTTAAATCAATTACTGCCTGAACATATAGACATAAGATTAATCCAATAACCAACCATCCATGAATGGAATAAATTCCAGTGAGATATATTGTTAATACAGCAAGAGTTGTAATGAAGATTTCATTTAAGAGATAAAGCCTACTAATCTTATGATTGCAAAAATGACACTTGCCTCCTAAAAAGACATAACTAATAACAGGTATTAAATGTAAAGGTTTGAGGCTTTTTTTGCAGTGTGAGCAATGGGATGCAGGCAACAGTAAATTAATATCTCTTGGTATCCTGTAAATTAGAACTGAAGCAAAGCTACCAAGACACATTCCGACTAAAATGCAAAAAATTAGCTCAAGACTATTCAAATTACTTTTTTGTAAGACGGTAACAAAAAATCAACAAGATCGCTGTTGGAATAGCATACAAACTTATCATAGCTAGTTTATCAATCACCATTTACTCCAATAGCTTTTGAGTCCGGTCTACGTGTATCACCGTACCCATAAAAATAATTATTTTTGATCATGATTGATTCCAGTGCTGTTCCTGGATCCATGAAGTAAATTTCTTGACCAAGTTCAGTTATTTTTTTTGCATGCAATTCATCAAAACCTTTTTCTAAAAAAAGTAGATCAGGGTACCACTGCTGATGAACCCTAGGCTTATTAATTGAATCAGCTAAATTCATCTCAAATTCAGCTATGTTCAAAAAATTTTGTAAAACAGCAGTAATAATTCTTGATCCACCTGGCGAACCCATAATCAAAAAGGGACTATTATCTTTAAATACAATGGTAGGTGTCATTGAGCTGAGGGGTCTTTTGCCTGGCTGTATTTCATTAAACTTTTCACCCAACAAACCAAACTGATTAGGTACACCAGGAGCTGATGAAAAATCATCCATTTCGTTGTTCATGAGAATTCCAGTTTTAGCGATCACAACTTTTGATCCAAAAGATGAATTAAGGGTATAAGTGGTTGAAACCAAATTTCCAAATTTATCAGCAATCGAAAAGTGGGTTGTTTCATCACTTTCAAGATCGATATACATGCCAGCTCTAATATCATCTGATTGAGTGACACGATCAATAGTTATTTTTTTTGAAATGTTTTCAGCATAATCTTTTGAAATTAATTTATTAACTGGAACATCTACATAATCTGGATCACCCAGGTATTGGGAACGATCTGCGTAAGCATATTTCATCACCTCATTTAGCAGCAGGACATAACTAGGGGAGTTGTGCTTCAAAGATTTTATATCGAAGCTCTCTAATATATTTAACATTTGAATCAAGTGAAGTCCACCAGAAGAGGGTGGTGGCATTGTGATTATTTCAAAGTTTTTGTATTTATTTATTAATGGTTTCCTCCATTTTGATTTGTAATTTTCAAGATCAACTAAGGTAATTAAGCCATCATTTCTTTTCATGTCAGCAACAATTTTTCGCGCAACATCACCTTGATAGAAACCATTTCTTCCATCATTTGATATTTTTTCTAGAGTCTTTGCTAAATCTTTTTGAATCAATAAAGAATTAAATTTAACTGGATTGTCTTGAAAGAAAATTTTCTTTGTTTCATTGAATTTACTAAGTGATTCATAATTTCTATTTAACGTATCAGCCATTAAAGGCGAAACTCTAAACCCTTCTTTTGCAAGCTTGATGGAGGGAAGTATTAACTCTTTCCAATCCATAGAACCAAATCTTTTATGTAACTCCCACATTCCATCAACAGTTCCTGGTACCGCAATGGCCTTATATCCCAGTGTTGAGAGGTTGCTGATAACGTCTCCATTTTTATCAAGATACATGTTTTTTGATGCAGCTAAAGGAGCTTTTTCTCGATAATCTAAACTTTGAAATGATTCGTCCGATGAGTTGTATAGGACTGTAAAACCCCCTCCACCAATGTTGCCTGCTCTAGGCAATACAACAGCCAAAGCAAATGCAACTGCAATAGTTGCATCATAAGCATTCCCACCTTTGCTTAGGATTGCTTCACCGACCTCTGAGGCTAAATAATGTTGTGTTACCACCATGCCTTCCAGTCCGAGTTCAGGATGAGTAATTGACTCCTTATTAAGTACGGGAGGATTTGCAGAAAGAGAAATTGATAACCAAAAAATACTTAAAAAATGAAGGGTTCTCATGTTAAGAGGCCTCCATCAACTCTTAAATCAATTCCATTAATATGAACAGCATCCTCGGATGCAAGAAAAACTATTGCTGATGCAATATCCTCAGGAGTTCTATTAACACCATCTACTGGCATAATTTTTTTTAAGAGCCTTTTATCTATGTTGCTCGGTAAAGGTGTTTGCGTTGACATATTGGTTTCAATTGATGCTGGACATACACAATTCACATTAACACCCTGCACACCATACTCAACTGCTAATGTTTTAGAGAATGCACTGATGCCACCCTTTGAGGCACTGTATGCAGCTGTCCATGCATGTGAGCCAAGAGCGGCTGTAGATGAAACATTTACAATTGAACCATTTGATTCAATTATCAAAGGCAGAGCATATCTGCACATAAAAAATGTTCCTGTTAAGTTTACATCGAGGATTGCTTGCCAATCTTTTGGCTCAACATCTTTTGAGTGATCAAATCTTAAAATTCCTGCTACATTTACCAGCGCCTGAAGTGTTTTAAATCTTGATTTAACTTCTTTAAAAATTTTAGCAACATCACTTACATTGGATATATCTAAAGTATAAGTCTCTAAGACAGAATCCTTGAGTTCCTTGGATGTCTCATCAAGTAGCTTTTGATTTACATCAGCAATAATTAATTTAGCTCCCTCATTTGCAAGTCTGCGCGCAGTTGCTTTTCCAATTCCAGATGCAGCTCCTGTAAGAAAAACATTTTTGTTTACAAATCTTTCCATGAATTATTGAACTTTATTCTGATTGATAATTGACTTGATATTATATCCGACCTTCTTTGAAAGCTCCTCAATAATAGAGGATGGTTTTTCATTAAAAATAAGCTCATAACCAACATCACAAACATGCCATGCGCCTTCTTGAATCTCCTTCTCTAATTGCTCAGGACCCCATCCAGAATAACCTAAGAAAATTTTATGATTTGCACCATCTTGTGTGTCAATTTTATTGAGCACTTTTTGGGATGTTGAAAGCCATAATCCCTCCCTCAATAAGTTTGACTCATCTTTTATTAATTCTTTATCATGGAGTGTGTAAATACTATCCATTGCAACTGGTCCACCAATCATTACTCTAAAAATAGATTCAAGTTTCTTTGGTTTTTTAACATTAAGCTTGCTGAGTAATTGCGACTCTGAAATCGCACTGCGTTTATTAATAATAAAACCAAAGGCGCCATCTTGATTATGCTCACACAAATAAATTACTGAATCATAAAAAAAATCATTTTTATTTTCTCCGTTAAAGAAAATAAATTTGTCTTGGAAGAAGTCTCTATCCAAAAGCCTTATTTGCTTCTTCTTTTGCCCATTTATAATTAGCTTTACCATTTGGAGCTCTTTCAACTTTATCAACAAATAAGATTTCCTTAGGTAATTTATAGCCGGCAATAAATTTACGAGTTTGTTCAGTAAGCTCTGTAGCATTAATTTCTATCTCTAGTGAAACCACAGCTATCACTTTTTGACCAAACTTATCGTCATTAATACCAACAACGAGACAATCAAAAACTTCTTCATTACGTTTAACGGCTTCCTCTACTTCTTCTGGATATATTTTTTCCCCAGCAGAATTGATGCAGTTGCTTCCTCTTCCTAAAAGAGTGATCGTTCCATCGGATTCAAGCTTGGCATAGTCTCCAGGAAAGCTATACCGCACTCCATTTACTTCCCTAAAGGTTTCAGCAGATTTTTTTTCATCCTTGTAATAACCAACAGGGACCAATCCTGAAGTCCCTATAAGACCGATCTTTTCAGACCCAGGCTCCAATATTTCTCCATCATCAGCTAAAACAATCACGCCAGGATTTAAACCAAACTTTGCAGTAGCTGGAGGATTATCTCTTGTGGTCACAGAACTTCCCATGCCACCTTCTGTTGATCCCATGGTATCCATCAATTTCATGTCATGATGCTCAAGCAGGCCTTGTTTCACTTCAGCACTCCACATGACCCCGCTAGAAATAATTACTTCAACACTTTCGATGTTATATGGCTTGCCACTGGATTGTGCATTATTTAGGGCATCCAGCATTGGTTTAGCAAAAGCATCTCCAACGATTACGATATTTGTAGCTTGAGTTTCTTCAACTTGACTCCACATTTGGTCAGAATCAAACCCAAGATTTTTTGTGGTAATGACACTGCCGCCCAAGAGTAGCGGTAAAAATGCGCCCAACCACATACCCGTCCCATGCATTAACGGACAACCGACAACACTTTTAATAAAAGTATTATTTTCTTGCGAGTTCTTAATTCTTGACTCTAAATCACTCAGATCTTCCGGAACGTCATAACCCATAGCCTTTAAGGTTCTAAATAAGAAAGTAAGAAATTCTCCTTGCTTATACATAACACCCTTAGGCATACCAGTAGTTCCACCGGTATATAGCATGTAGATCGTTTTTGGATCTCTAGAAAACCTTTCCATAGGAGCACATTTATGTAAAAGGTTGTCATATTTGAGTCCATCATTAAATTGAGATTCAGTTCCATCTGCAACTTCGATCCATGCTTTAATATTTGGCAGTGAAGGGGCAATTTGTCTTATCCTAGAGCTGTAACAAGCATGATAAAAGATAGCCTCGGAATCAGAATTTTCTAATAAATAAATTAATTCTTCTTCAACATATCTGTAATTAACATTAATTGGGACCCCACCAATTTTAAAAATAGCATTTTGACAAATTAGATATTCATTTGAATTATTTAGATAAAGACCTGCTTTGGAGTTTGGTGATAACCCAGCATCAACCAATGCGGTAGCTAATTTACTTGAGCGTAAGTCATAATCTTGCCAACTTACAACTTCTTCTCCACAAATAAGTGCATCATTGTTCGGTATTAAATCAGCTATCATTTCCCAAACGGATGCAAAATTTAAATTCATATTATCTCCCCTATAGATTTACCGACTCTTCTGCCAGAAAATACACAATCAGCTATTGAAAGACCTGATACATAAATATTAGAACATACACCCACAGCAGATCTTCCTGCTGCAAATAAACCCTTGATTGCCTTGCCCTGAGAATTGATAACATTCCCTGTACTTTCATCTACCTCCAAACCACCCAGAGTGAGGGTTGGGAGTGGCGATAACCTGGAATCAATTGATATATCCATGATGTAGTAGGGAGCATCAATTTTTTTCATATCTTTTGATGCCTTACCTAAAAAACAATAATCATCATTAATCGCAGATTCATTATATTGATGAATTGATTCTTTAAGATTATCTCCATTAATACCATAAACTTTTGCAAGATCATCTACATTTTTTCTCTTTACTGCATTGAATGTCATAAGCATTTTTGCCGCATCGCGTTGGAAGGGTAATGATTTAGCGGCCTCTAACTTTGATGATTTAAAAAGCTCTTCACTAAGTATTAAATATGCCTTCCCATCGTTATTCTCACACATCTCATCACCCAAGGTAGCCCCATAAACCATTTCGTTACAGAAGCGCTTACCATCCTTATTTACTACCATGCCCTTTGCAAAGGACATTGGAGGATTTAAAAAACGCCAAGCTGTAACTCGATCCATATGCTTTGTTCTCCCACCTACTGATTGGCCTAACCGGATTCCGGATCCATTATCTTGAGATGTACCTAGAGGCATGCCTTTTGAGTATTTTGGTGCATATTCTTTAACCATTGCTCGATTAAAAATAAATCCGCCAGCTGAAATGCAAACCCCTTTTTTTGCCTTAAAATATTTTGCTTGTCTGTATTTTTTTTCTAACTTCTGCGCTTTGTTGATAAATCTTTGACCAATTTTTTGTAAGAAAGATGATCCAGGGTAGGAGGGAGGTAAGATCATTTGAAATAATTCACCTCTGCGAATCAGTTTTTTATGTTTGTCAGAAACAGTACCACTTGGCATGACCATTACTTTGCAACCAATAACATCGCCC
>QOPE01000023.1 GCA_003331565.1 SAR86 cluster bacterium
AGCTTCACGAATTTACTGCTGTTGTGGGTAGCGGACAAGCTTTCATAATGGAGGCTTTAAAGCAGTATGATGAAAAACTATTAAAGTTTTCAAAAAATAAAAATGCTGCCTCAAAAAATTTAGCTATGTTTATATCTAGTATTGCACAACATATTGAATTAAATAATGGCATTGAGCCGTCCATAAAAAAAATTATGTCACCAAAAGGCACTACTTACAGCGGATTAAAAGCTCTCAAGAAAAACAAAATTAGTAGCGTCTTTAAGTCTGCATTTAAGGCTGCTGAGAAAAGGTCAAAGGAAATACAAAATGAATATTGAATACAGCTTCTTTGTTGTGCTAATTACAATGTTTTTAAGTTACTTATTCCTATTTTCATTCCTATTTAGAATCACTAGAGTGAATTTTTATAACCCTGTGGTTAACTTTTTAGCAACAAAAGTAGAGCCTGTTTCAAGTTTAGTATTGCCATTAGGAAATCCTTTATTTTCAAGTTTGCTGTTTGCATTGGGCCTAAGGATAGTTGGCCTATTTGTTGCCTACTCAGATAGTTATTCTTTAATATTTATATCGATCCTTTCTTTTGTGGATATTGTAAATTTCCTATTTAGGATAATGTTTTACACTGTAATTGGATCGGTCATCCTTAGTTGGGTAGCTCCCATGAATCAACATCCCATTGCAGAGTTGGTTAATAGTCTTTCTGATGCGGTACTGAGTCCCATTAGAAAATATCTGCCATCAATGGGAGGCTTAGATTTCTCACCTATTATTGGTTTGTTGCTCTTAAACTTGGTGAACTCAGTATTGATCAGTTTAATTAAAAGTCTGTCAGGTCCCCTGCTGTGAAAAAAAATAGTGCCGTCTTTAAATCCGATCTAAATTTTAAATTTGCTTGCAATAAAACGCTTCCTTCGATCGAACTCGTATACGAAACATATGGGGAAATCAATGCAGATAAATCTAATGCTGTTTTAGTTTGTCATGCCTTTTCTGGAAGTCATGAAGCAGCAGGTTTGACTAGTGATGGTAATAAAACCGGTTGGTGGGATGAAATTATTGGGCCGGGCAAAGCAATTGACACCGAAAAATATTTTGTGGTGTCGATCAATAACTTAGGGAGTTGCTATGGATCTTCTGGGCCGAAGTCCATAAGCATGAAAACAAATGAGCCCTATGGCTCAAAATTTCCTGATGTTTGTGTTTTGGATTGGGTTAATTCACAAAAACTTTTGATGGATGAATTAGAAATTAATTGTTGGGAAATGGTTGCGGGCGGAAGTTTAGGTGGCATGCAAGCCCTTCAGTGGGCAGTATCCTACCCAGAAAAAATTAAGAGAGCAGCAATAATTGCAGCCACTGCACAAACTTCTCCTCAAAACATTGCGCTCAATGAGGTTGCACGCCAAATAATCAGAAAAGACTCTTCCTTTAACAATGGTGAATATATTTCATATAACACTACGCCAAAAGAAGGCTTAAAAACTGCGAGGATGCTGGGACATATTACTTACCTTTCAGAGACTAATATCCAAAGAAGGTTTGGAAGAAAAAAACAAGCACCTGGAACCAAAGTTGCCGAAGAAGTTAATTTCGAAATTGAAAATTACTTGCAATATAAAGGAGATCAGTTTTCTGAATTTTTTGACGCCAATTCCTACATTCTGATGACCAAGGCGATGGATGAATATAATTTGGCTGATCAATTTGAAGGGACTATGAGCAAGGCGTTGGAAAGAATTAAATCAAAACTGCTTATTATTAGTTTTACTTCAGACTGGTTATTTCCAAGCTGGCATAGCCGACGCTTGCAAAAAGATTGCATTCTTTCTGATGTAAAAAGTTCTTTTATTGAGCTAGAAGGCTCTTATGGGCATGACAGTTTTTTGTTTGCTTCACCTGAGTATTCAAAAATACTAAAAACTTTTTTAGGCTCTTAATCATGGATTCTGCTTATTTAAATAATTGGATCAAGGACGAAAGCAAGGTTATTGATCTTGGCTGCGGTGATGGTTCACTGCTTAGAGATCTCATGAATACAAAAAGTGTGCATGGTTTCGGGGTTGAGAATGATTTAGAAAAAATAGAAAAATGTATCGAGAATAATGTTTCTGTAATTCAGCATGATTTGGATGATGGACTGAAAGATTTCAAACATCTTGGTTTTGATGCAGCCATCATGGCTAGCTCCATACAATGCCTCAGAAATCCTAAGAGTGCTTTGATTGATTTGTTGGATGTTGCAACCACCTGTGTGGTTTCAATACCTAATTTTGGTTATTGGAAAATTAGACTGCTAATGATGGCAGGAAGAATGCCTGTATCTTCAAGATTGCCATCAAAATGGTATGAAACAAAAAATATCCACCTGTGCACTATTAAAGATTTTGAGGAGCTCTGTGCTGAGCTGAATTTAAAGATCTTAGAAAAAATCTATCTCAATGATCATGGAAGACCTTTAAAAAAACTCAAAAGAGGAAATCTGTTAGCTGCTGAGGGAGTTTATTTAATTGGGGCCTAACGATGTCTTTGTTATTGCATCAAATAACAAAGGTAAAATTAATGAATTTAAAATTCTGCTGTCCCCTGCCGAAATTATTCCGCAAAATGAAATAATCCAGTTAGAGGTTGATGAAACTGGCTCAACTTTTTTTGAAAACGCGCTCCTCAAGGCTAGGGGAGTTGCTGAATTCACAGATTTTAGTGTTATAGCGGATGACTCTGGCCTGATAGTGCCTGGCCTTAATAATCAGCCTGGATTAAAGTCTGCAAGATATGCATCTGATGATGCTTCAGATGATGAAAATAAAGAAAAACTTAAAAGTGAAATGCGACGTCTAGGCTTCGAGGAAATGCCAGCTTATTTTGTATGTGTGCTGGTGATGATTACTTCAAAAGATGACCCTCTTCCGCTGTATGTAGAAGGAAGGTCAAATGGCACAATTAAAACAAAATCAATTGGTGATCAAGGTTTTGGCTATGATGATATGTTCTACCCTGATGGCTACAACGAGTCCTTTGCCTCCATAAATGCCTCAACAAAATTAAAGCTAAGTCATCGAGGAATAGCATTTGCAGCATTAAGAGAAAAATTAAAATAAATGAATAATTTGCCAGAGCTATCGCTGTATGTTCATTTGCCTTGGTGTGATAAAAAATGTCCCTACTGTGACTTTAATATTACAACTGATTCTTTGAATGATTCCGTAAAAGAACTTTTTAATGCGCTTAAAAATGACCTTGGCCAATCCGAGCCATTAATCAATCAAAGGCCTTTTAAGTCAATCTATTTTGGTGGTGGTACTCCATCTAAGGTTCCAACAACCTTTATAAAAGATTTTTTAGATTTCTTACATAGTAAATTTAGGGTTGTTTTGAATTGCGAGGTAAGTTTTGAAGCAAACCCCATAGATCTCACTTCAGATTATATTGCCGAACTAAAAGATAGTGGCATTAATCGAATGTCTGTTGGGATACAAAGTTTTGATGATGACTACCTTGGCTCTTTGGGAAGAAATCATAATGCGTCTGATTCGTTAAAAGCTCTTAGGCTTCTTTCAAAAAGCGAGCTGATTGGAACAATTGACTTGATATATGGAGGGCCGAATTCAAATTCTCTAACTCTAAAAAATGATATGGAGATATTCCTTGATGCAGGGATAAATCATCTTTCTTTGTACCAACTAAATATTGAACCAAATACTATTTTTTATAAAAAAAGGCCTCTGCTGCCAGATGAAAATGAAATTGAAAAAGCAGAAATTATTTCTTCAGATCTTTTAGTTAAAAATGATTTTAACCAGTATGAAATTTCATCTTGGTCAAAAGAAAATTCAAAATCCATTCATAATCAAAATTACTGGAAGTACGGAGATTATTTAGGAATCGGACCTGGCGCATCCAGCAAAATTTTTAAAGATAATTTTCATCATCGTTTTAGAAAACGTAATTCTATAAAGAGTTACATCAATGACACAAAACCCATCCATATGAAAAAATTAGAGGGCAAAGAATTAGATTTTGATTTAGCTATCAACATTTTAAGAAATAAATTAGGCATAGATGACAAAAACCTAGCAACCAATCAAATTAAATTATCTGAGCGCTTTATTGAAAAATATAAAATCGGAATTGATCTAGGATACTTTCAAAAAGGAAGGTTTGGGACGACCGATAAAGGGTTTAAGTTTTTGGATGATGCAGTTTCTTTATTTTCATAGTTTTGTAAATAAAAAACTGCTTATCTCCCTGCCCTCTTTTATTGCACGCTGATGAAATCGCGTCTTAAATTCAAACTCAATATTTTGTATTCTCTCTAATCTAAAATGAGAACTCATTACTTCAGCTAATTCTCTAATTTGTTCAGCATAGTCTTCCCAGTCAGTTCGTACAAAAATTTTTGCATTAGGCTTAAGTAAAGGATGCAATTGATACAAAAAGTCTTCACCTATGAGTCGTCTTTTGTGGTGTTTTGCCTTTTGCCAAGGATCAGGAAATAGAATATTAACCGAATCTAAAAACTCCTTGGGCATTTGGTCCATTAATAACCTTACATCAACATCGAAGATACTGATGTTTAAGATTTTATTCTTATTAATTAAACCTATAAGGCTTCCTATTCCAGATAAATAGACCTCAGTTGCTATTAAGTGTTTTTCTTGAAAAGCATTCGCATAAGCAGCAGTGTATTCCCCATTACCAAAACCAATATCCAGGACAACATTTTTGTTTTTTAAGTCCTTTATCTTTGTCTTGTAGAGATCTAAATCATTTAGATTAGCTTTTTGTGCAGCTGTAATTCTACCCAACCGCTTTACAAAACTTGGAAGATATTTTTTTTGTTTATTCAATTAGATTTGTTGTTGGCGATGATGGAGAAGCGGTTTCTCTTTTCGGCATTCTGCCTGCGAGAAAAGCTTTGCGACCTGATAGCACTGCTTCCTTCATCGCTTCAGCCATTAAGACAGGATTTTTAGCATGTGCGATTGCAGTATTCATCAAGATTCCATCGCAACCTAACTCCATTGCTATTGCAGCATCTGAGGCTGTGCCAACACCAGCATCAACAATGATTGGCTTAGATGAATTTTCCAAGATAATTTCAATGTTATATGGATTAATAATCCCTAAACCGGAGCCAATAGGTGATGCAAGCGGCATAACTGCTGCACAACCCATGTCATCGAGCTCTTGGCAAAAAATTGGATCATCAGAACAATAAACAAGGACCTCGAAGCCATCGTCGATGAGTGTCTTTGCGGCCTCGATGGTTTGCGACATATGAGGAAACAGATTTTTTTTCTCGCCAAGAACCTCTAGTTTTACAAAGGCCTTTCCATCCAATAGCTCTCTCGAGAGCTGGCACGTTCTGACTGCATCCTCAGCGTTAAAACACCCAGCAGTATTTGGAAGGATGGTCCACTTATTTGGGTCAATAAAGTCCAGCAGATTGGGTTCATCTTTGTTCTGACCCATATTAGTTCTACGCAATGCGACCGTAACTACTTCCGCACCAGATGCAGTGATAGCACTTTTAGTTTCTTCAAAATCTTTATATTTACCGGTTCCAACCATCAAACGAGATTGAAAAGAATGCGTGCCTATTTTTAGTGTTTTATCCATTACCCTCCGCCTACTGCTTCAACGATTTCGATTCTATCATTCTCTGACAGCTGATAGGTTGAATGTTTTGATCTTGGAATTATTTCTCTGTTTATTTCAACAGCATATCTTTTATTTTGTAGGTTTAGGGAATCTAAAAGATCTTCAAGTTTATCTGAAGGTAGTGTGGTGGGTTCTCCGTTGAGTGTAATTGATAATTTAGGCGGCATCTGACATTGCAGACTTCAACTTTTTCAATGCGCCATTTTCAATTTGTCTAACTCTTTCAGCAGAAATACCATACTCGTCTGCTAAATCATGAAGCGTAACCTTCTCATCAGAAAGAAATCTCCTATTGATGATATCCTTACTTCTCTCATCAAGATCTTTGAGTGCTGAGAAAAGTAGGTGTTTATTGTGTTGCTCAAAGTCATCTGCCTCAACAATATCTTCTGGGCTAAATCTTTTATCCTCAAGATACTGTGAAGGTGCCATAACATCACTCTCATCATCATGGTCTGCTGGTCCGTCAAATGACGAATCATTTGAAGACAATCTATTTTCCATATGAAGGACGTCTTTGACTTCAACATTTAAATCTTCAGCTATTTTCTCTGCCTCATCTTTGGTAAGCCAATCCAATGACTTCTTTTTGCTTCTAAGATTAAAGAACAATTTTCTTTGAGCTTTAGTAGTCGCTATTTTTACGAGTCTCCAATTCTTTAAAATGTACTCATGTATCTCTGCCTTAATCCAGTGAACAGCAAATGATACAAGCCGTACACCTTTATTAGGGTCAAATCGATCAACCGCTTTCATTAAACCTACATTCCCTTCTTGAATAATATCTGCAAGCGGAAGTCCGTACCCTGAATAGGTTCTTGAGATATGAACCACAAAACGCAAATGAGCCAGCACTAGCTGTCTAGCTGCATCAAGATCGTCATTGTCGTAAAGTTTTTGGGCTAATTCTCTCTCTTGAACAGGGGTTAGAATTGGAATTGAATGCACAGTCGAAAGATAAGATTCAATATCTTTTCCCGGAGTTGATAGCTCAATTGTCTGTAATTCGGTTCCCATTATAAAGTATTAGTATAAGTATTTATAAACCTCAATTATATAATATCATAATTATAGCAAGGTTTTATTAAACTCTTCTACTAATTTTAAAACCTCTATGCTATTTATATAAGGGCTGATTGCTATAAAACGAGGATTTAAGACAGAATCTTGCTTTCCATAAGCTAATTTTTGATGTGATTCTAAATCCACTAAAAGCCCCCCGGCATAACTAAGCACGGCATTTGCAGCAGCTATATCCCATTCACTTGTTGGGCCAAATCTTGGATAAATATCTACATCGCCGTCTGCTGCTAAACAGATCTTTAAAGAGCTCCCTAGTGGCATGGGTTGTGCGTCTACTCCGCTATCTTTAAGAAAATTTAAAAAGTTGCTGTCATCACTAGAGGAATGGCTGGCACTGGTGGCTACATTAATTTTGCGATCGTAAATTGACCCTTGAGTTTTTGTGGCTTGATTTGATTTGGCTGATAGCCAAATCTTTTTCATTGCGGGCGCGCTTACCATGCCAAAAATTGATTCAGATTCATGAACCAAAGCAATATTTACTGTAAATTGATCTGTTTTTTTAATGAATTCTTTTGTGCCATCAAGGGGATCAACTAACCAAAATGTTTCTGGGATATTTTCTGGATACTTGAGCTCCTCTGAAAGCACCGGGATATTCGGAAAGTTATTATTAAGACTATTTTTAATTATTTCGTTAGCGGCTAAGTCGGCAGCTGTAACAGGAGAGCCGTCTGACTTATTTTTTTGCAAAAATTCATTGGACTTATATATATCAAGTATTTTAATTGAGCATTCTAGCTCAATTTCACGCAAAACCTGTTCTGCTTTTAAAAAGAAATTATCATCTAGTTTCATTGATCCGCTGAACAACTTGCCTCAGATGCAAGTCCTGTGATGATTTTAAATATTTCTGTTTGATCAATCTTACCTGAAAACTTTTCAGCGCCTGGACCGTAGGCAAAAATTCCAACTGGTGCAAGTGTGTGACTTCCACTTGTCCAACCTATTACAACATCATCACCAGACTGCTTAATGACATCCAGTCCTCCAGTTTCATGATCTGAAGAAACGATTACCAAGGTATCGTCTCTGGTTGCAGCATAATCCAATACATAATTAATCGTTTCATTAAAATCTTTTAATTCAACCAGCATTTCATCTGCTTTATTGTCGTGAGACTCCCAATCAATCTGACTGCCCTCACTCATAAGAAAGAAATTATTACAGTCCTTTGCAGCGGAGGATAAAAACTCTAGTGCTGCTTTTGTCATTGCAATTTGTGATGGGCCGTCAGACCTTTCGATGCCATCTTCGGCAAACAAGCCTATAACACGACTATCAGTGCTGATGTTTTTTAATTCACTTAGGTCTTCGATAAAAAATAAATCTTGTTTATTTTCTTGTTCGAAAAACTCTGTTCCTCCACCTAAAGCTATTCGAATTTCAGATTCTACTAGTTGTTGAGCAATTAGCTCTTCTTTGTATCTACTATCTGTATGAGCATATTGAGCTGCAGGCGTTGCGTGTGTGACTGATGATGTTGCTACTAAGCCAGAAATAAAACCAAAGTCTTTGATGATTTCTGAAATATTTTTCTTAGGTTCTTTGTCGGCGGTTACTCCAATAAATCTATTTTTTGTTTTAAAGCCTGTGTTCCATGCAGTGGAGCTTGCTGCTGAATCAGTATATAAGTCATCAACTGAATGGGTGGTGACAATTCCAAATACTGGCATTCTATCCATTGCCATATTGAACTCTGGACCCCCGAATGCAATTCGACCTAAAAGTATATGATTAAGCCCCATCCCGTCCCCGATAAGAAGAATGATTTTTTTTGGAGGGTCTTGATAATCTCTTTGAGTAAGTTTTTCAGGACTAGCGGATGATCCAATCTTTACTTTTTCTTGATCATTGGATTGCAAAAAATAAATTGCAGAAATTGCTAGTAAAGCCAGTATCACTAAAACTCTTTTCATCTAGCCTCATCCAACTTTTTATTTCTAATCTGAATGATTTCTTGGTTTGATCTATCAAAATTAAATTTATAAAGAGCTCCTTCCCAGTCACCGTAAGTAGGATTTTCAATCATGAACCAATACTTACCCCACATATCATTAAATTCAGTAACAACTTCAATACGCTTTTCTGGCGATTGATGACTGAGAGAAAGATCTACAAAATCACCAAGATTATCCCCGATTTGGAATATCACTCTGTGATTTTTAGCTATAAGTTCTCTTCTAGATGTTTTATTTGAGTCCCAACCATTTTCATATCTCATCAAGAGTGAATCCTCATCATCCTCAATAGGAATACCAAATTTTTTAAAATTCTCAAGCGTCCCTTTTTCATATTCATGTTTTCTATTGGTCACGTAAAAAATCTTGACTCCCATTTGCTCAGCTTTTAAAAGAAATTCCAAAACACCCGGTAAAGGTTTTGCTTGTGATTCGTTACACCAATCTCCCCATCCTGTAGGATAAGATTGTCCAGATTTAATAAGCCTCGCCTCATAGGGTGAGTTATCCAGAACCGTGTCATCAACATCTATGATTATTGCCGGGGCTAAATCTCGATCGCTTGATGCAAGATTTAGCAAGGCATTCCATGATGCATCCTTAATAGCTTCTGGCAATAGGTTAGTTGCCGCCTTAAAAGTTTGGAGCACAGAAGCGCGATGCTCTGCAGCTGTTTGTACATAAAGGGTTGAGAGCATGCGTTGCTCTTCATGATTAAAATCCTCTGCAGAAAAGTTAAATGCAAATAATAAAAAGAAAAGGTAAATTAAAGGTGCTTTCATGATGAGGTGCTATTATAATTTTTTGTCTAAACAAAGTATCTAATTATGCCAAAAGAGTTACAGGAAAAATTAAACCAGCTAGAAAAAGGGTTAAAGCTGTTATCTAGAGATCGAAAAGTGGTTCTACCGCATCACAAAACCTTCGATCTAATTGATGAAATGTTAACAACTGTCAAAGAACTTAAGACAAAGGAATCCAGTCAATGAGTGACTATACATGCTTTAAAACTGAGATATCTAAAGGTGTTGCGCATATTATTATGTCTCGTGGTAATGAGCTTAACACCATGACGCGACTATTCTGGAAAGAGCTTCCAGAAATTATCAAAACAATCGATAAAAATGCTGATGCAAGAGTGATACTTCTTCGAGGTGAAGGTAAGCACTTTAGTGCTGGCATGGATTTAGCTAATTTTGTTAACGACAGTTCTGGTAAGAAGAAAAAAGATCCTTCAAGAACAAGGGAGGCTTTTTATCATGAGTTATTAGAACTTCAAGGAGCATTTACTGCATTAGAAAAGTGCCGTATGCCAACAATTGCTGCAATCCAAGGTGCTTGTGTTGGAGGTGCCATAGATATGGCTGCTGCTTGTGACATGCGTTATTGTTCTACTGATGCTTTTTACAAAATTGCTGAAGTTGATATTGGTATTGCGGCCGATGTAGGCACCCTGCAAAGACTGCCTACCCTAATGCCTTTGGGTGCAGTAAGAGAGTTAGCCTATACCGGTAGAAAGTTTGACTCTGCTGAAGCTCAGCAACTTGGCTTTGTTGAAAAAGTTTTTCAAGATCATGACCAACTATTAGAAGAAACCACTAAACTCGCTGAAGAAATCGCGTCAAAGTCTCCCTTAGTTACTAGCGTTATCAAAAAGCAAATCAATTATGCGCGGGATAATAGTGTTGATGATGCGCTTGATTATCATGCGATATGGAATTCAGCCTTGATTAGCTCTTCTGATATGGAATCAGCTATGAAAGCTTACATGGAAAAAGTCTCTGGCGATTTTGAAGATCTTGAGCCAAAAAAATCTTTTTGGGAAAAGCAGGGTTTAATCTCTTAGAAAAACTGGCTCTGTGTCGGTCGAGAGTTTTTTTGAATAGTAATATCCCTCTTCATTAAAGTTTTTTAAGTCTGCGGCCTTCTTAACTCGGTTCTTTATTATCCAATTCGACATAAAGCCTCTAGCTTTTTTTGCATAAAAGCTAATAAGTTTATATTCACCATTCTTAGCATCTTTAAAAACCGGAGAAACTACATTTACTTCTTTTGGAAAAGCGCCAAGCACAGAATAATATTCATTTGAGGCCAAGTTGATCACCAAATTAGATTTATTATCTTTTAATTCATTAAGGATATTTTTCTGTATCTTATCTCCCCAAAACTGATAAAGATTATCACCTCTTTCATTTTTATATTTTGTTCCCATTTCAAGTCTGTAAGGCTTGATTAAATCAAGAGGTCTTAACTCCCCATACAACCCTGAAAGGATTCGAAGGTGTTTCTGAGCAAAATTCACATCGCCTTTTGAAAAATCATTTGCTTGGAGTCCCTGATAAACGTCCCCTTTAAAAACAAACAGAGCGTGCTTTGCATCAGCACCAATTTTTTTTGCTGCTGACCAAGACTGAAACCTCTCAAAATTAAGTGTTGCAAGCTTATCACTCAAGCTCATTAGGCTTGCTATATCTTTTGGCTCTTTAGATTTTAGTCCCTTCACTAACTTAGAAGAATCATTTAAAAAAGTAGGCACAGAAGGTTGGAAATTAAAGTCCTTACTGTAATCTAGTGTTTTGGCAGGGGATAATAAAATAATCATGTTATGTATTTTACTGAAATCTTTGAAATTAAGACAATATGAATAAGCTTTTAGGAAAACTATTTGCGCTTCTAATACCATTGCTTTTAATGCTGATGATTACGGTTGTAGTAAGCAGGTATTTTTTTGGGGTTGGGAGAACTGATCTTCAAGAGCTAGCTCTTTATATTCATGGTCTCATATTTTTAGGATGTGCAGGCTGGGCTTACCTTGAAGATGAGCACGTTAGAGTTGATATTATCTATCGCAATGCATCAAACAATTACAAAAGAAAAATTGATACATTAGGAATTATCTTCTTTTTGATTCCATTGGTTATATTAATTGGATACTTTTCAATAAACTTTGTTTCAAACTCGTGGATGGTTCAAGAAGCATCAACTGAGCCTGGTGGGCTGCCATTTGTTTATTTACAGAAAACCACAATCTTATTGTTGCCGATAGTTTTATTCTTTGCAGCTATTGAGAAACTTATAAAGCTATGGAAATAATCCCACTTTTATTAATCTCTCTAATTTGTGGCGCTTTAATTTTGGGTTATCCAGTTGCATTTACGCTTGCAGGAGTATCAATCTTGTATGCTTTCCTAGGAATTCAATTAGGTTTTTTTGAGGAAAACCTTTTAAGAAATATCCCGATAAGAATCTTTGGGATCATGAATAATCAAACCTTGCTTGCGGTTCCCTTGTTTGTTTTGATGGGAGTTATTTTAGAGCGCTCGGGAATAGCAGCGAAAATGCTACAGGACATGGCGGCTATCTTCAAAGGCACGCCATCAGGCCTAAGTATTTCAATTATTGTTGTGGGTGCACTACTAGCAGCAAGTACTGGCATTGTTGGTGCAACCGTTGTGACAATGGGTTTGATGTCATTACCTGCTTTAATCAAGCAAGGATATTCAAAAGAATTTTCATCTGGTTTAGTAGCCTCCACTGGAACATTGGGTCAAATCATCCCACCATCGATTGCCCTAGTTTTGCTTGGGGATGTGATGACCAATGCCTACCAGAGAGCTCAGAATAATTTAGGTATTTTTTCTCAAAAAACAGTTTCGGTAGGAGATCTTTTTGTAGGAGCAATTATTCCTGGGATCATGATAATAATTGGGTATCTTGCTTATGCAATTTATAAAAATAGATCAAAGAAATTTATCCATAATGGTGAGCCTAATCATGAGATCAACATATTAATAACGCTGCTTCCTCCGATATTACTTATATTCCTGGTGCTTGGATCTATCATTGCAGGAATAGCAACTCCTACAGAAGCGGCTGGTGTTGGAGCCCTCGGAGCAATTTTGATTGCAATGCTGAATGGCAAGTTTGACTTGAAACTCCTAAAAGAAACGAGCTTCAAAGCAGCCACTGTAACCACAATGATTTTTAGTATTTTGATAGGGGCATCAATATTTTCTTTAATCTTTAGAGGTGTTGGGGGTGATGCATTGATTGATGAAATTTTTAGCTTAATGCCAGGAGGAAAATATACTGCTTTAATTTTTATTCTGGTAGCGATTTTTATTTTTGGATTTATCTTGGATTTTATCGAAATATGCTATGTAATCATTCCTTTAGTTGCTCCACCTTTATTGATGATGGGATTTGATCCGGTCTGGCTGGGTATTCTTTTTGCCATCAATCTCCAAACATCATTTCTGACACCCCCATTTGGATTTTCATTGTTTTATCTGAGAGGTGTGGCTGATAAAGACATTGGGACTCAAGAGATATATAGAGGGGTTGTGCCCTTTATTTGCATCCAATTAACTGTGCTCTTGATGATAATTTTGTTTCCGATTCTAATAATATAACTATGACAGCAAATACAGCATTATTTATTTTGGGAGGGTTAGTATTTTTAGTGGCTTTTTCTTGGTTTAAAGCTGCAGCTCTAAAACTTTACTCCACTTCAATAAATAAAGATGCCTATGACAATAAAAATGAATGGTTTAACCTACTTAGAGTATTCTTGGTGGACTGGCTTGTTTGTATTTTAGGGGCTTTATTAACTGGAATTATTTTTGTAAGTCTTTTTAATTTATTTCACTGATTTAAGCCTGCATTATTTTTTTCTAGCGCTCTCTCAGCTCGATAACTTGATCGAACCATTGGTCCAGAAACCACTTCAAGAAACCCTTTTTTGAGACCAATGTCTCTATATCTATCAAACTCTTCTGGAGTAACCCATCGCTCAACCGGTAAATGATTAAGGGTTGGTCTTAGATACTGACCTAAAGTCAAGATGTCGACCTTGTTTTTTATTAAATCATCCATGGTCTCTTCGATTTCAACATCGGTTTCCCCCAAACCAAGTATTAAACTAGTTTTTGTTAGGACCTTGAGATTAATTCTTTTTGATTCTGCAAGCACATCAAGGGTTTGTTGATATCCAGCTCTTATGTCCCTTACTGGGTGAGTGAGTCTTTTTACTGTTTCAACGTTTTGAGCAAACACTTCGAGTCCGCAGTTAACCAAAGTTTCAATTGACGAAGACAAGCCTTTGAAGTCAGGTGTTAAAGCCTCAACGGCAGTATTGGGATTAAGTTCTTTAATGGCTTTGACTGTACTCGCGTAGTGTTCTGCTCCCCCATCCTCTAGATCATCTCTATTGACCGAGGTAAGGACAACATACTTAAGGCCCATGGTTTTAACTGCTTTAGCAGTATTGAGAGGTTCATCCTGGTCCAACCATCCTTTTGGATTGCCCGTATCTACAGAACAAAACTTACAGGCACGTGTACAAACAGAGCCCATGAGCATAAATGTTGCGGTGCCTGCTGACCAGCACTCTGACATATTTGGGCACATACCCTCCTCGCATACAGTATTAAGTCTTTTGCCATCAACCTGTGCCTTAACTGCCTTAAAGTTTTTATCAAAAGTTGCTTTAACCCGAATCCAATCCGGTTTCTTTTGATTGGGAATCGTAGAATACTTATTGGCTTTTTGGCCATTTTTTACAGCCTTAATGCCATCTCGATTAACGATTTTTTTTGTTGGTATAATCTCCATTACTCAAAAATTTTACTTATTTCTTGTTGGGCAATAGATTCTACATCTTTCATTTTCACATTTGAATCATAATTTTTTATTTGAGTAACCTCTAGTCCCTCATACCCACAGGGATTAATAAATGAAAAAGGGGTTAAGTCCATGTCCACATTGATGCTAATGCCGTGATAGGTTTTCCCCTGTGAAATCCTTAACCCAATTGAGGCTATTTTTTTACCGTCAACATAGACTCCAGGTGCACCCTCTATAAAACTTGATTTAATATCATAATGACCCAGAATGCTCGAAATTAATTCTTGAAGCTTTTGAACCAATGCCTTGGGTCCAAGTTTTATTTCTTTAATATCGATTAAAAAGTAAATTACCAGTTGTCCCGGTCCATGATAGGTAACCTCTCCACCTCGATCGGTTTGGATTACAGGGATTTGACCAGCATTAATAATATGGGATTCATCTGCTGCCGTACCCAAGGTAAATACTGCATCATGCTCTAACATCCAGATCTGATTGCTGGAAAAATTTTGGATATGTTCCTTCATATCCTGATATGTATCTTGATAGGGTTGTTTTCCTAGATAAGAAAATTTCAAATTATTCTTCACTCAAATTACGTGCTTCAACAAATGCATCTTCGGCAATTGCATTAAAAGATCTAACTTCTCCCATAAATTTTTTGAATGATTCATAAACTTTTTTAACATCTGCATCGTTCTCTGCTGAAAATGTCAAAATATCATCGGATATTGCTCTGAATTCATTGATCACATCATCAGGCAATCTTCTTAACTGAACATCATGAGTATTGACTAATTCCTGTAAAGCTCGATTATTGGACGCCGTGTATTCATCTAAGAGGTCTTGATTAACTGCCTTGGCTGCAACCTCAACAATCTTTTGTAAATGCGGAGGCAGTGTATTCCACTCATCAATGTTGATCATAAACTCAAGCATGGACCCCGGTTCATGCCAGCCAGGATAGTAATAATATTTTGCAACTTGCTGAAAGCCAAAAGCGAGATCATTGTATGGTCCCACCCATTCAACTGCATCAATGGTCCCCGTTTGCATTGCTGTATAAAGTTCGCCGCCAGGAATATTTACCGGTGTCCCACCTGCTCGCTTAAAAACCTCTCCTCCAAAACCTGGAAACCTCATT
>QOPE01000024.1 GCA_003331565.1 SAR86 cluster bacterium
TTCTTGTTCTGCAACTGTTAATAGTGCATTCCAGTTATCGCCGATTTCAGTGGCAAGAGAAGATCTGAAACCCTCATAAGTAACAGAGTTAGCATTTTCTTTTTCAATAGCAGGAGCTTCTATGAAGTTCACAGCGCTATTATCTTGACTAGCCCTTCTGCCGCCACTAATGTAATCATTTAATACAGTTGGTAGTCCGTTTGCTCTGACTGTACCAATAGGTCTCCATCTGCCTGACTCTTCTAGAGTTAAACCGCCAGATATTTGATCAATATATCCACCCTTTCTATCACTGTAACCTACAAATCTCCATGCAGTTTTATCACCAATAGGAACATTTGTCATAAATTCAATTTTTGATCCTGTATCCCCTTCAGGCATGAATCGTGATTCAACTTCAACATTACTTTCACGGACACCCATCTTAGGCTTGTTAGTAATCATTCTTACAACACCAGCTTGTGAGCTAGCACCAAATAGTGTTCCTTGAGGACCTGATAAAACCTCTATACGTGCAACGTCAGCTGCATATACATCTAAGTTTCTACCAGGTTGAGCAAGAGGTTGTTCGTCAAGATAAAATGCAACGTTAGGCGCTAAACCTGCTACACCTGCAACTGTAAGGTTTGGTGTTGTTGACGCAAGACCTCTTATGTAGATAGTACTGGTACCTGGACCATTTCCACCTGAAGTAACTCCCGGAAGTTGCAAAAGGTAATCTTCAAATACATTGATTCCTCTCTCCTCTAAAGTTTCTTCATTTAGTGCACTAACTGAAAGAGGAACATCTTGTAAGCTCTCAGATTTCTTTCGAGCAGTAACAACGACCTCTTCAATAGTTGCATTTTGTGCAGCAATATAACCACTAAATACAGATGCATTAATTACAGCAAAAGTAGATAGTGAAGGTAATATCGCAGGTATTAAAGAAGGCGTTATTGCCTTCCGAATTTTGTTTAATTTTTTTAACATAGTTTCCCCTAATTAAGAAATTAATAATTAAAGGTTAACAAATTACTAAAAAGTATACAAATTTAGTTAAGAAATATATCTATTAATTGCATATATTTGCTTCAAAGTGGTAATTTGACATTAATTATGTTTCACTAAGGCTAATCTAAGGCTCTAATGAATAATTTAAGTAAACCAAGGTTTATAACTTCAATATTACTTTTATCGTTAATAACTGCGATAGTATCTCTTAATTCTGACATCTCACAGTCATTTTTTCTTGATTTACAGTCATTTTTATCAAAGTATCTTGGCTGGATGATAATATTAATTGCAAATGGATTTGTCATATTTGCTTTTTTCCTAATTTTTACAAAATATAAAAATATTAGGCTTGGTGGTATTGATGCAAAACCTGCTTACTCATACATAAATTGGATTGCTATGCTGTTTAGTGCCGGATTAGGCATTGGCTTATTGTTTTATGGAGTAGCTGAACCAATAATGCACTTAAATTCATACCCAGGAATGATTGAGGGAAATACATCATTTAATGCTGGTAAAGCAATTGGTTTGGCAAATCTTCATTGGGGTTTGCATGGTTGGGCTATATACTCACTTTTAGGACTTTGCTTTGCCTTTGCTTCATATAATAAAAAACTTCCATTTAGAGTTAGTTCTTTGTTAGGGCCTAAAATCTCTAATAATAAACTATTAGCAATATCTATAGATATTATTGCAATACTTACAACTGTCCTTGGTGTAACAACTTCTTTGGGATTGGGCACAATTCAAATTAGCTCAGGATTAGAATATGTTTTTTCAATACCTCAAAGCTTTTCTAATCAGATTATTATTATCTCTTTGATTACTTTAATTGGATTAATAAGTGTTTGTTTAGGACTAGATAAAGGTATCAAAAGATTATCTCAAATAAATATGATTCTTGCCTCATCATTAATGGTTTTTATATTTATATTTGGGCCAACCGTTTTTATATTAAATGCATTAATTCAGAATTTTGGTTCTTATGTAAACACTCTAATAGAGTCAGCAACATGGACAGAAGTATATTCCTCCTCATCATGGCAAAATGGATGGACTCTGTTCTTCTACACATGGTGGTTTGCATGGGCACCATTTGTTTCTTTATTTATTGCAAGAATATCTTATGGAAGATCAATTAAAGAATTTATTATTGGGGTACTTTTTGTTCCATCATTAATTGTTTTCTTGTGGATGGGAATTTTTGGTAATGCAGGTATATATCAGGTAATAAATGAAACAAGTCAATTAAATGAGATCGTTAATAATAACTATACTGTAGCTTTATTTGCTCTATTTGATGTTTATCCAATACCTACATTAATTTCAATTTTAGCTTTAACTATAATTGTGACATTTTTTGTTACTTCATCTGATTCAGGCGCGCTTGTAGCATCAATGCTCTCATCAAAAAGTCATTTAGGCATTCATGATGATTCCCCTATTCTCTCAAGGGTAACATGGGCAATATTACTAGGTATTATTGCTGCAGTTCTTTTATACAAAGGTGGTCTTACTGCACTTCAAACTTCGGTAGTGATATGCGGAGTTCCATTTTCGATTATTGTTGTATTCGCCATTAGACATTTTTACAACTCTCTTGAGTCAGAGTTAGATAAAAACTAGTTTATCTCATCATCTAATTTCTTAAGCTCATCTTCTTCCATCTCGTCTTCATAAATTAAATCGTTTTTTTGATTAAATCTTTTAGAAACAATTATGGCTGCAACGATAATGATGAGTATGGTTCCTATTTGGTATAACATTGATTGAATTATTATAATAAAGACTTACCTATAAAGTAACTAATAAAATATGAATTAATGGATGCACTTGAAAATATTTTACATCGAGTTTCTGCAAGAACTCTTGCAGAACCTTTTCCTTCAAAAGAAGAAATGAACACGGTATATAAGGCTGCATTAAGAGCGCCTGATCATGCATGGCTAAGAACAAGCAGCTTTATTGAAGTTAAAGGTAAAGGTTTAGACAAATTATCAGACATATTTGTAAATTATTGTAAATCTATACCAGATATATCAGATGAAGTTTTAGATAAATATAAAAATGCTCCTTACAGAGCTCCAATGATTATAATTTTAGTTAACTCATATAAAGAACATCCTAAAGTACCTGCAATAGAGCAAAAATTATCTACAGCAACGGCTGCACAAAATATTATGCTAGCTTTAAATGCAATGGAATATTCTTGTATCTGGAGAACTGGAAAAATGGCATTCAATGAGGTTATTCAAACAGAACTCGGCCTAGAAAAAAATCAAGAAATACTGGGTTATCTTTACATCGGAACCGAGGTTGGAAAAAAGAAAGAAATTCCAAATTTAGATATAGATAACTTTGTAGGTTATCTATAAATTATTTTTATATCTAAAAGCTGCCGTAAATGCCATTGTAGCAAACACAATTTCTGCAATTAAAGATGAAACACCCAAAGGAGCATCATGACAAATACTTGCTAGGGTATTAAAAATTCCAGCTATCAAATAAACCAATCCACAACAAAATATAAATTCATACTTCTTTGATGATAATGATAGAAAGCACATAATAGATGTTGCTAAAAAGAAAGCAGTAAAGTCTCTTATTTGTGTATTTCTTCCATCACCGTCAAGATATAACATACCGAGTGATTCAGCCGCAGATGCTGGCATAAAAATCCATTGCAGTGCTATTAATAGTAAAACTACTCCAAGAACTGATGATAATGTATTTGCTATTTTCATAATTGTATTAATTCTGTATTTTCAATTTGATTATTGCATATTTTAGAATCTTTTTTATTTACTAAAAAACAATTTTTATTATCGCCGAAACTAACAGAGTACTTTGGTAAATCGTTAACTAAATGTAATGCACAGAAACCTTCAACAACTATGCACTCTGAAATAAGATCATCATTTATAATTTGACTTACAAAAGGTATCCTCTCGGGTTCCTCATCATAGTGAGGACAACATATTCCCTTTACGAAACCAAGACATGGAAGAACAGCTTGGCGGTCTTTCCATGAATCAGTAATTCCTTTCTCAAACCAACAGATAGCACCAGCACTAACGCCACTCATGATAGTGCCTTTAGTGTAAGCTTTGTGTAATATTTCATCTAACTCCCATTCTCTCCAAACTGCTAACATGCTTTTTGTATTACCGCCCCCAACAAAAACTATGTCTTGTTCATCAATTTGCTTTTCAATATCTATAGTTCTTTTAAAAAAATCTATATGAGATGTTTTGCACCCAAGAGAATCAAAAGCTTTATAAAAATTTTCTATATATTGCGAATCATCTCCTGTAGCTGTAGGAATAAAGCATATTGAGGGATTTTTATTGCTAGACTGATCAACAATATATTTCTCTATCTTTAATTCTTTGATTTCTCTACCAAAGCCTCCGCCTCCAATTGCAATTATTTGTTTCATTTAATTATTTCCTAACTGTAATGTTTTTGTGAGATCTCCAAGCCATGGTTCATAATTTTTCCATTGACCAATACCCTTTTTATAAATTGGTTGTCGAACCTGTTCAGAACTAGGAGTTCTAACCGTTCTTTTAGTTTTATAAAAATCAATACAACCTTGTTCAAATTTAAGATCACAAAATTTAAGAAGTTTTTTAATCTCATTTTCAGTATCTTCAATCATATCTTCATATATAACTCTGTGAACTTTTCCAGGAAGCACCTTATCCCAATGTTCCATAATTCTTAAATAATCTAAATAATAGTTACCGATTCTATTTTGTGAGTATGTAAAACCTTGACCAGATCCGAAAAGTTGTTTGTAACAACTAAAACAACAGTCCAGAGGGTTTCTTCGAGCATCAATTATTTTTGCATTTGGTAATATCAAATGTATTAACCCTATATGAACAAAATTATTAGGCATTTTATCTATAAAATATGGCTTATCGGTAACTCTCTGGTCTAAAGTATTTTTGATATACGCAGCTCCCATTTTCTGAAATTCTTCTTTATCAGTTTTTGCTAATGATGATGGATATTCAGATTTACTTTGAGAATTTTTTTTATTTGCAATTTTTCTTGATAACGCAATAATATTTTGAAGTTCTGTAGTCCCCTCCACCAATGAATGTGATGACAGGATTTGTTCCAATAAAGTGGAGCCTGATCTGGGTAATCCAACTATAAAAATAGGATCAGTGTTTAAATCTCCGGTATATGTATTATTCCTTAAAAAGTCTTCACTAAAAAAATCTATTAACTCATCGCATTCTTTAGTAAATTTTCTTGAGTCCCAAGGCACTTGTTTACTTTTCAGAGTGTTACCTTTGATATAAGCTGCAATAGATTCTTCATATTGTTTGTTATCTTCTTGAGCCTTTCCAAGAGCAAAAAGTAAATGATAATAATCTTCGATTTTCAAATCCTCGTTCTTTAATAAAGATTTTATATCTTCTATGTCTATGTCTGTAAATTTATATGTTTTAAGGTTAGCTAAACTCCAATAAGCTTCGCCGAAGCCAGTTTTTGTTGTGATCGCATTTTTATATGATGTTATAGCTTTATCTATATTACCAACTGCTCGCAAAGTATGTCCATAACTTAAATGCAGTTGATTATTTTTAATATTTTTATGATTGATAATGATTTCAAATATTTTTAGAGCTTCATCATGCTGATTAGCAAGCGCTAAGTTAACAGCCTTCAAAGTTAAATATTGTGCATTGTGTTTATCTTTATCTAAAAGAATTTGAATTTGTTCCAATGCTTGAAAAGGTAACTGCCTCTTATAAAGAAGATTTGCATAGCTTAATCGTGCTTCATCATAATCTGGAGACAGATCTAATGCTCTTGAAAAAAGATATCCAGCATCTTTATATGCTCTAAATTTAACACCTATATCACCAAGCAATTTCATTGCGTTTACATCTAGAGGATAATTTTTAAGATAGTCTCTTAAGATTGGTTCAGCTTTTTTTAATTTATCTTCTGATATATATTTTGCTGCTTCAATTAGCTCTTTTGGAATATTTTCTTTTGTATAACTCACTTTTAAATAAAAAAAGGCTGCATCATAGATACAGCCTTATATAAGTTTTTATAAAATTACTTATTCATTTTCCAACTATATTTAATACCAAATGTTCTTGGTCTATTTACAGTTGTTAATTTTTCAATATCTTCGCTATTGATGAAAAGTTCAGCAACTTCATCAAATACATTGTCAAAATATACTTGAATTGATGCCTGATCACTTACGTCCATAGTGTATGATAAGCTGCCAATTCCATAGGAATCTTGCATTTCTCTGTCATCATAGAAAAGATCGTTCCACATTTTATCGACAAATGCGTAATTAAAATCAATTCTAGATTTATCAGATAGCTCAGCTGTTAAGCCAAAATTACCTTTTTTATCTGGAGTAAAAGGTAAATCTTGATTTTTTCTAGCTTCAACTGCTCCTCGTAATTCATAATCTTCTGTCAAGATAGCGTCATTTTTTGCAAAGGCAAAAGTTGCAGATACTCTATCAGATAAAATTATCTTTGAATCAATTTCAAAACCAATACTTGAAGCTTCACCAACGTTGTCTACTAAACCTAATAATGAAATATCAGGATCGAACCAACCTAGTTGTATGTCATCCCATTGCATAGAGTAAACCGCACCATTTAGTCTCATTCTTCCATCCATTAATATGGTTTTAAAACCAAATTCATAATTAGTTAAAAAGTCTGCATCATAAGAAGCACCAAGCTGAGTTGTTCTATTATTTCCGCCTGGTCTATATCCCTCTGAAACTGTTGCATAGATCAATGCATCATCAGTTGCTTGATAAGATATATTAACTTTTGAAATACTATCGCTACCGTCATAAACTGAATCGACATTATCTGGTCTAGTTGAACTATACAAAATGTAGTTAGGCCAAAATACAGTTCCAACAAACCCTTTAAGCGTTGCTTCAGTATCAAAACTTCTATGCCCTAATGTAAGTTCAGTTTTATCATTTAACTGAAGATATACTTCACCAAAAACAGCAGATTCTTCTTCATATCTAACTTGATCAGTTTGGTAATATAAGTCATCTGAACCTGGTACAGCCGCATCAGGATTAATTGCAGGTACATGCCATTGAGAGTCATAAGCAGTTTCATTTTCTGTCATGAAGGCACCAATGATCCAATTAAATCTTCCATCTGAATTAGAAGCTAATCTAATTTCAGTGGTGTCATATTCTTGATGAGTATCATTCTCAAATTGAATACTTGGGTCTACACATGGTCCAAAATAATATTCATAACATGTATAGTAACCTTCAACATATCCATCAATGGAATAGTGCGAATAGTCACTCAATACTTCAAAATCTCTTTCAAGAGATGATGTAGTGAATGTTAAGTCTGCAAAACCTAGATCTCCTGAGACAGTTACTGAAAATCTATCCCACTCGTCATGAGTAGTATCATCATAGAATCTACTTACATTATATTTACCTAATCTATCAGGATTATGATCCCATACACCATCAGTCTCTGTTTCTTGACCCTGGAAGCTTGCATCAATTTTCCAGCTATCATTAAGATCGACTCTTAGCGCAGCTCTGTAACCTTCTTTTACAGAATCATTAAAATTATCTTCAACGAAGAGTTCGTTAGTTCTTGTAATTCCACTTAGTGGGAATGTTATTGAATCACTAACTGAATCAATGTAACCGCCATCATCATCGTTGTAACCAACAAAACGCATAGCAATATTTTCTGATAGTGGAATATTTACAAAGCCCTCTACCATAGTACTATCATCACCACCTGAAGTTGATTCGACAGAAACATTTACACCAGAATCAAATTCACCTGATGGCTTATTAGTAATAATCTTAAGATTACCAGCCTGTGATGCTGCACCATATAAGGTACCTTGCGGTCCTGATAAGGCTTCGACCCTCTCTATATCATAGACATGAACATCTAGATTATCTCCAATCATAGTCACGGGAGATTCATCTAAATAGATAGCAACTGAAGGTCCTTGAAGGGACTGATTATTGTTACCATTGTCAGAAATTCCTCTCATAAATATTTGACCTTGCCCGGGTCTTCTTTGTGTAAATGATGCAGAAGGAAGTTGCAGAACATAGTCAGCAAAATCTTTAATATTCAAATTATCAAGCTCGGTAGCAGACAATGTTGAAATGCTTATAGGCACATTCTGTAAATTCTCAGATTTTTTCTGAGCTGTAACTATAACCTCTTCAACAGTAGCGTCTTGAGACAAGACATCTGATGCCATAAAAACTGAAGACGCAAAAACAGTAGCCTTTGTAACAGCTTTATGGACTTTTTCAAAATGAAATATATTCATGTATTACCCCCCAAAAGTAATAATTATCAATATAAAATATACATTAATTTTAAAATATAGTAAATTTATATTACATTACATATACACATGTTCAGCACAAATAGAACCATATATATTGCAATTATTCCTATTATTTTAATAAGTTTAGTTAGTTGTACAAAAAATGATTTTTCATTTTTACCATTAAATGAACAATGGATTGTCGACGAAACAGAAGCAACAAGATGGTCAATGGTCAAACACAACAACCTTCCGACATTAACCGGCTCAATTGAGTGGAAAAATTACATGAACTTTTTAGAAAATGAATTTAAAAAATATGGTGTTATTGATATATATAGAAATGCTTGGGAATTTGATAAATGGACTATATCTGAAGAGCCCACAAATTGGACCCTTTCGGTTGATGGAAATGATGTGAGAGTTGCATATTATGGTGCATATTCAGGTAAAACAGATCTTGATGGAATTACTGCTGAAATGATCTATTATGATCATGATAATCCACCAAGCGATATCAAGGATAAAATTGTAGTCATACCGACCAGAAAACATCCAAGTAAACCATACAGTACTAATTATTTAACTAATTTTACTTACAATGAGTACGAATATGTTCTTGATGGCGATACTCTTCCGGAGCCATTTGAATTTGTAGATCCTGAGGTCTCTTTCACTTTTGATATTTGGTATCAACTTGCACAAAGACTAGATCAAATACCAGAAGATGGAGAAGCTGCTGGTGCCGTGATTGTATATGACATGGCATATGACAGAACAAAAGGTCTATATACATTTCCTGTACCTGATCATTATGATTCGCCAACCTTGATTCTTTCAAGAGAAGATGGAGCCGGTGTAATTGAAGCATCAAAAGAAAAAAAAGAAGCAACAATTGTTTTAAATAGCAAAATTGAAAAATCAGAAGCTTATCAGTTAATTGGATATTTGCCTGGTAAAGATTATGGAACTGACAAAGATGAACAGATTATTTTAACCAATCATACAGATGGCCCATCGATTACTCAAGATAATGGTGCTTTAGGTATATTAGGCATAATTAAATACTTTTCTAACATCCCGCAAGAAAAAAGAGACAGAACTTTGCTTATATATCTTGATTGCAGACATTATATGCCTGGCATGGAACAAGCCCATAAAGATGTTTCTTGGTTGAAAAAAAATCCGAATTTAAAAGACAAGGTTGTTGGATTGATACAAGCAGAACACCTTGGAGAAATGGACTATAAAGAGGTAAATGGAGAAGTTATCCCTACAGGTTATTCAGAACAATCATATTTATGGACGAGAAATAATGATTATTTAATAGAGTCTGCTAAAAATGCTCTAGACAGGTATGGTTGGTCTAGAGGAATGTTATCCGTTCCTGAAAGACCTGGGCCTAACGGTAACATTCAACAAGTATGGTGGGGAGTTGGAATTATCGCATTAGCAAATGAACTAAGAGATAATGAAGATTGTGATGAATATTCTTGTGATGAAAATCTAACATCTAATAGTCCTATAGTTTGGAATGGGTCAAGTTGTGAAGTTTGGACATGTTTAAATGTTCCAGCATATGGTCAAGGTGGCTTCTTAGGATATTACTGGAACAAATATTCTGATATAAGTAAATGGAGCTCAGAATTGTTTATTCAGCAAACTTCAACAATGATAGATCTTACTGGCGTTTTAATGTATAGCGACCTTGAAACAATTAAACCTATTCTTGGTGATCAAAGTTTCAGAAATACTGACATGAGTATCGCTGCGCCGATTGACATTGAGGAATAAAATATTTCACCAGCTAAAGGTGTTATGAAATTTTAATAACTTTTGTTTCCAAAGATTCGTATAGTGTTTAAATTCATTTTCTTTAATTAGAAATTTTTTATACATTAAGTCTCTGTCAACCATTAATATTGCAACTTGCGAGATGTCGGTCTCAAACATAATATTGTGAGCATTGGCATAAGCACATCCCTGAAGGAAGTAATCATCTATCCACTCTTTTTTCTTAATTCTTTTTGATGTTTTAAAATCAATAATAGTATCTTTTCCATCTATAACGCCAATACAGTCTGCTGTTCCAGCATAAAGTTTATTTAGGACAAGATGGACCTCTAATCCATAAACTTCAGAGATGTTTACTAGAGCATCAACTATTAATTTTTTTGACATTCTTTTTGCCATATTGCCTAAGCTATTATCAGAAAAGATATCCTCATCAATACCATTAAGATGATTTTCTAAAGATAGATGCACCATGGTTCCTATATCTGTAGCCTCTTTCATAACTCTATCTGCTTCAATATCACCCACCCTGTTTCTCCATTCACTCAAAGATGATTTCTTATCGGACATATTATCCAAAACAGTAGTAACACTCGGCACTTCATTATTTTCAGGATCTATATAAAATCTTCCAAGGGTATTTTCAATTCGTTTAAGTTCTGGATATTTATATTTATTTGTTATCATTAGCAATATTCTTATTTAATATGGTTAATATAAAATTAAATCCTCTTTGGAGCAAAACAGTATTAGTAATTACATTTAGTTTTTTGCTATTACTATCTTCTTATGTACTTATTGATCCAACAGGTAGTGCAAAAAATCTACTCTCAATATATAACTTTTTTGCAATAAACTTTGAGTCATTATTTTTATATTTTGGTTTTGGTGTATTAGTTTTCTTAGTCGTAATAGCCTTTTCAAAAAGTGGTTCAAGAAAGATTGTACTTGAGGGGAGATCAAATTATTCATATTTTTCATGGTATTCAATGCTGTTTGCAACTGGGATGGGTGCTGCACTTCTTTATTGGTCTACTTATGAATGGCTTGTTTATTACACAAATCCTATTGAAGGTGAGGATCAATCATTACTGAAAGCAAGATCCTATCCATTATTCCATTGGATGTTTACAGGATGGGCCCTATACATACTTCCAACAGTAGCGTTTGTTTTTTCACTAATGAAGAATCCAAATACTCCACTAACTTTTTCAGGAATACTCCTAAAAAAACAGTCTGGACTAATAAGAATTTTATTAGATATCTTTTTTATTGGTGCAATATTAACTGGAGCAGGTGTTGGTTTAGCACTATCCTTTCCTCTCATGTCAGCTGCCATATCAAAATTGTTTGGTCTTAATCAAACAATTTTTTTAGATTTTGTTATGTTATTAATATGTATGTGTATTGTTTCAATAAGTGTTTATAGAGGTCTTCAAAACGGTATTAAAAAACTTAGTAATTTTAATATTATTCTTGTTATCTCATTTTTAACACTAATCTTGGTTACTGGTCCTACAAAATATATCGTCATAAATACATTTGAACCAGTTACATATGTTTTAAAAAACTACTTGTCACTTAGCTTGCTCAAATCACAATACTCACTTGATTGGACAGTTTTTTATTGGGCATGGTATATAGCTCTAGCACCAGCGGTAGGAGCTTTTATAGTGAATATCTCAAATAATAAAACTGTAAGGGAATTGATATTTGGAGCTTTGATCGTTGGTTCATTAGGCTGTATTTTTCACATTGGGGTTTTATCAAATATATCTATATATGCATATGAGAATGGTATCTTGGAAGCGCCAAAAATTTATGTAGATCAATCTATGACATCACATGCTCTTGTGATTGAAACTATATCATCGTTAGATTATGGAACATTTTTCTTAATTTTGTTTACCATAATTGCAGTAGTATTTTTGTGCACAACTTATGATTCTCTATCATATATTTTGGCCACAGCATCTATGAAGAATTTTAAAGATAAACCTTCTAGAAGTTTGAGAGTTTTTTTTGCAATAATTCTTATGATACAACCAGCTTTAATTATGTTTTTAGGAGGTAAGGACTCATTTATGTGGCTTTTAGTTGTAATATCTGTACCATTAATTTTAATTTATTTATTTCTAATATTATCGATCATTAAAAATGCAATTAAATTTAAAAAATCATAGAGCTAATATTTTTGAAAAAAATCCATTTGATGTAAATAAAACATCAATAATATTTGTGCCTGGAGCAGGGATGGATCATAGAATAATTTCAATGTTTAATTTAGAAGACCTTTATGACCAATTTAATATTCTTGGTATTGATTTACCAGGTCATGGATATACTTCAGGCCCAATAGTAGATTCAATTAGAGATCATACCCATTTTTGCATAGACGTATTTAATGAAATTGGAATCAAGAAACCAATTGTAATTGGTCATAGTTGGGGTGGATTGGTAGCACTAGATCTTGCAACAGAGTTTGAAAATAAAATGACAATATGCATGAATATTGCATATCCATTCCTTGTAGGTGATATGTTGCTCGACTTTGCAAAAGGTAATTTAGATCAAGCTGTCGAATTTCTAATGAAATATGGAATTTATAAGTTTCCAAAAACAGAAATAAAAACTAAAGGATTTGGGACAATGGGTTCAGGTTTTTATGGAAGATCAAAGGGACAGATAAAATCACCTTATGGTACAAAAGTTGTTGAGGATGATCCTGTAAGAGAAATTAAACTTTATCCTTTAAAGAGATTGTTTAACCAATCAGAAAAGGAAATAAGCTCAATTGACTTAAAATCTTGTAATATTTTTAGATTAACTGATGATCAAATTTCTAAATTAAAAAATATTAAATACATTTTCAGTGAAAAAGATAAGTTAGCAAGATTTAATCCAGAGAACATACTTCTAAAAGATATAGATCATGATAAAGATATTGTAATTCTTAAAGATGTAGGTCATTTCCCCTACTTTGAAGATCCAGATCTAATATCAAATGAATTAGTTGGAATGATCAAGGGAAAATAATTTTTCTAAAATATATTCACTACCCCACCTATCGTTTGATCTGTAGCATTTTGGAGCATTTAAATCGCTTTGAATGTCTCCAACACAAGAGCCAAAATTTGTATATGAACTTATTCCTGTATCTTTGTTATATCCTGCTTCTGGCCACATATGATCAGAATCTAGGTTTAAAATAGACATTATCTTTATATCATCTGTACATTCGGAGTATGTTTTTTCTTCAAATTCCTCATAGTGCTTGAAGGTGACTTCTTTTAAATTTTTGCAATTGAATTTTTTTGTCCATTTATCAATAAAGTTAGAATGATTTTCATAAAAGAGTCCATCAAAGGCAATTTTTTCAATTGGGGGTATAGTTTCGTCATTAAATGAAGCATATGAAATAAAATTTACAGGTACATCAGGAGTACAAGCAAAACCATCTCTTGGCAAACCATTTACACTAATTGCTGTCTTAATAGATTCAGGATACTTACATACATATGAATTAACGAACATCCCCCCTGTGCTATTACCTATTAAGTAGACATCTTTTACATTAAATTCAATTTTTAATTTATCAATTAAATTTTTAATGAATTTAGTATCATCAACACATGGTGCCCAACCACATCTTCCACGATCACAATTAGGAAACTTTGGATAAATCAATCTTTTATCGTCAGCAAGACAATTATTAGATATTTCCTCGTAGTTTGTTTGTCTAATAATATCGTTGAAAGTTGTAATTAATGTATTTTCTTTATCGTAAAAAAATGTGGATTCTGGATAAACTGCAATAAAATTATGTTTGTCTGCTAATTTATTAAAGCCTCCAGTTAATTCACTCTCAAAACCTGATGCGGTTCCTCCATACCCGTGAATTCCAAAGACTATGTTTGTTTTGATATCTTTGTTGTATGCATCAGGGACATAAATAAGATAGTGTCTTTCAATACCATCTTCATATACATAAACCTTTTTCATATCAGAAGAAGACAGAAAACTTATAAAAAATATTAAAAAAATATATTTCATGCTTTCTCTATAAATGATTTAAAAGATTTATAAACTTCTCTTTTTTTATTTCCACTAAAAACTTCGTGTCTTTCGTCTTCAAAAATTTTAATATCCATATTTGTAAAAAAGTTTCTTAAAAAATTATATAAAGATATTACTCCTCTTTTAAATTCACCTACAGGATCTTCTGATCCAGAGATAATTAAAACAGGAATATTTTTATTTATATTGTTGTAATCATTAATTTTAAAAGCATCTTCTATTCCCTGAGCCATATCCATCCATAGACCGTTAGTTACTTTATAACCACATAACTTATCTTTTACATAATTATCAACATTATTTTTGTCATTTGATATCCAATCACTTACTGTTCTATTTGGCTTAAAATAGTTGTTAAATCTCTTGGTGGTTAAGCTTTCCATAATGTTATTAATTTTCTTTCTACCATTAAATAATATGTCGACTTTTATAATTAGCTTTTGAACTGTTATCAATAGTTTAGGAAATTTTGAGGATCCAGATAGAATTAAACCATCGATACTAAGTTCATTTTTAAGCATTGATAATGCGATCCAAGATCCCATGCTGTGAGCTAGAAGAAATTGCTTTAAATGTGGGAAATTTTTTTTTGTATCGTTAATTAATATTTCAAAATCATTTACTACCATTTCCCAACCATTCTGATTATCTGAAAACTTTCCAATATCATCATTGTTTTCAATTCTTTTACCATGACCTCTATGGTCAATCGAAATAACATGATAACCATCATCATTAAGTTTAGATATCAACCACTCATATCTTCCAATATGTTCTGCTTTGCCATGACATATATGCACAATACCTTTAGGATCTGTAATGTTTGATAAATGTACATATAAATAGCTATTATCAATGGAGGTGTTTAAAATCATAATTTATAATAATAGGTTATAAAGGTTTTTAAAATATTATGAAAGATATTCATATAGCTGGCACAGGCATTTGGTATCCAGAAGATACAATTAGTAATGATGAAATCGTTCTCTCATTTAATTCTTATGTAGATAATTTTAATACAAATAATAAAGATAGAATTGATTGTGGCGAAATAGAAAAACTTGAATATTCATCAACCGAATTTATTGAAAAAGCATCAGGTATAAAAACCAGACATGTTATTGATAAAAAAAATATCTTAGACATAAACAAGATGATGCCTTCAGTAGTTCATGAAGACGAATCAAAGATGTCAATTCATGCAGAAGTTGGAATTAAAGCAGCTCAAAAAGCAATGGATAATGCTGGAGTAACTCCATCT
>QOPE01000025.1 GCA_003331565.1 SAR86 cluster bacterium
TTTGGGCCCGCAACTAATGTTTTAAAAAATATTCGTGCTGAGTATAAACCAATGCTAACTAAGTTTTCATTGTCGGGAAATCAACTTATAAAGAATGAGAATTTTTTGTTTGATCTATCCTCAATTGCTAAAGGCTATGCAGTGGATCAAATCTCAAAAATTTTAGATAAAAATAATCACAACAATTATCTAATTGACATTGGTGGTGAGCTTATTGTTAGAGGTTCAAAACTTGGTAATTCGTGGGTTGTCGGTGTTCAGAACCCATCATCACTGATTAATGATGCAATTTTTACTATTGAGCATAATGACGAGTCACATTTATCAGTTGCTACCTCAGGCGAATACAGAAATTATTATATTAGTAATGATGAAGTTATATCACATACCATCGATCCAGTTAGCGGACAATCCGTTCAAAGTGAATCTTTAAGTGTAACTGTCAAAGGTAATATATCCTGCATGGAAGCAGATGCCTTTGCTACGCTTTTTAATTTACTTGAACCTTATGATGGTATCGCTCTAGCTAATTCTATGGATCTTGCAATTACCTATCTCATGAATGATGGAACAAGATTAAACTCAAAAAAATGGTAAAATTTTGCAATGTTTGAATTTATAGCAGGTTTTTTAGTTGTTGCAGCTTCTTTTGCGTTGATAGCAACCGGCCTTATTTTAAATAATAAACCTGTGGTGGGTAGTTGTGGTGGATTAGCGAATATAGAGGAGGGTGCGCCCTGTGAAATTTGTGGACGCACCACCACGGGGGATTGTTTGACGCCTAAAACTGATTCATAGTATTAGCTTCACCAGATGCTTTAAGCGCATTTTCGCCTGAGAAATATTCTTTATGAGTGTCACCAACCGTTGATCCTGCAAGATCTTGATGTTTTACTGATGACATCTCTCTTCTAATCTCCTGCCTTTGAATACCTTGCACATACGCAAGCATTCCTAGGTCACCAAAATATCCTTCAGAGAGCATATCGGTGCCTAAAGCAGCCTCATGATATGTAGGGAGTGTAATTAGGTGATGGAAGATACCCGCCTTACGCGAACCATCAGCTTGAAATTTAGATATAAGCTCATCAGCTTTTTTACCTAAATCGGTATCATCATACTTTTCATCCATTAAACCCTTGGGATCATCCTTTGGATTTGGATATGCGGAAACGTCATCACCATTTGTTTCCATTTCCTCAAATACTTGTTGTCTAAAAGAAAGTGTCCAATTAAACGATGGAGAATTGTTATAAACTAATTTTGCATTTGGAATTGTTTTCTTAATTTCATTCACCATAGATGCAATCTGCTCTACATTAGGTTTCTCAGTTTCAATCCACAAAAGATCAGCTCCATTTTGTAAGCTAGTAACACAATCAAGAACAACCCGATCAAATCCAGTATTCTCTTTAAATCTGTATAAACCATTTGGAAGGCGCATTGGACGAACTAATTTGCCACCTTGATGAATAGTTATATCATTTTCATCTAGATCATTAACATCATTAACGGGCTCTGTTTCTAAGAAATCATTGTATTTGCTAGCTAAATCTCCATCAGTTTTTGAAACCGGTACCTTTTGTGTTAAACCCGCACCTAATGAATCAGTTCTAGCAACTATAATTCCATTATCAACACCTAACTCCAAGAATGCATATCTAACAGCATTAATTTTTGCTAGGAAATCTTCATGAGGAACAGTCACTTTACCATCCTGATGACCACACTGTTTTTCATCAGAAACTTGATTTTCAATTTGAATTGCGCAGGCACCAGCCTCAATCATTTTTCGAGCAAGCAAATAAGTTGCTTCTTCGTTGCCAAATCCAGCATCAATATCAGCAATAATTGGAACAACATGGGTCTCAAAATTATCAATTCGAGACATAACATCAGAAGTATCATTACCAGATGATTTAAAGTCATCTAATTCATTGAAAAGATGTTGAAGTTGTATAGAATCAGCTCGCTTTAGAAATGTGTAGATCTCTTTGATTAAAGCAGGAACAGCAGTTTTTTCGTGCATACTTTGATCGGGAAGAGGGCCAAATTGTGACCTGAGTGCAGCAACCATCCAACCACTAAGATATACATATGTCTTATCAGTTGTATTTTGTGTTCTCTTAACGCCCATCATCATTTGTTGTGCAACAAACCCATGCCAGCAACCTAAAGACTGAGTGTAATCAGATGAATCTTTATCATAATCTGCCATATCCTTTCGCATAATATCTGCAGTGTATCTAGCTATGTCTAATCCAGTTTTGAACTTGTTTTGCAGCGACATTCTTGCTACGAAGTCTGGATTTATAGATTGCCAATTAGAGTTCTTAAAACCATCAAGATTTTTTATTCTTTCTATTTCATCAAGAAACTTAACATTGGACATAATTTTTTCTCCGGAATTATGTAGTGCATTAAAATAAAATGCTTAAATTATGTCAATAAATAATAAAAATTACGTTTTTATAGGAAAAAATTAAAGATATCTTAGTAGTTTTACTACTAAATTTAGATATTTATATTGATTTACTTAACCCAATATATGTAGCAGGAGTCAATTTAAGGAGTTTACTTTTAGACTTAATCGATATATCCAAGGAATTAATTAGTGATTTATAGGAATTTTCAGTGAGCAATTCACCACGTGTAAGATCTTTAATGATTTCATAGGCATCATCATATCCTTCAAGCTTCATTACAGTTTGAATAGCTTCTCCAAGAATTTGCCAATTGTTATTCAACTCTTTTAAAGATTGCTCTTTGTTTACTTCAAGCTTAGAAAAACCTTTTATTAGCGATTGGATTGCAAGATAACTATGTCCAAATGGCATCCCAATATTTCTAAGAACAGTAGAATCACTTAAATCTCTTTGTAATCTTGATTTGGAAAGTTTATCGCCAAAGAATGTAAATAGCGCATTACTTAACTCAAGATTTCCCTCTGAGTTTTCAAAATCAATTGGATTAACTTTATGTGGCATAGTGGATGATCCAACTTCACCTTTTATTACTTTTAATTTAAAAAGATCATTATAGATATACATCCAAATATCCCTATTCATATCAATAAGAACATTATTGATACGGACAATCGAATGAGAAAGCTCAGCAATACAATCATGAGGTTCAATCTGAGTGGTTAAAGTATTAAGCGGCGTTTTTATAAATTTAAAAAATCCTTTTATAAAATTAATCCAATTTTTCTTTTCATCAATCAGAACAAGTGTATGAAAATTTCCAGTGGCGCCACCCCATTTACCTTTTACCTTTATTGACTTTAGAGTCTTTATTTCATTATCTAGTCTGCTCAAAAATACATTTATCTCTTTACCAAAAGTAGATGGCGATGCAGCTTGACCATGAGTTCTAGATAAAAATGGTGAAGCTTTCCAAGCAGAAGACTTTGATTTCAGTATCTTTTTAAGCTCTAAGATCTTCTCTAAATATTCATCTTTAGCATTGTTAATGATTTGTGCATAGGAAGTCGAATTAATGTCTTCACTGGTTAAACCAAAATGTATATATTTCTTAAAGTTTTTAAGGGAAGGGTGCTTGTTAAGCTTTTCTCTAATTAAATATTCAATAGCTTTTACGTCATGATTCGTTTTCTTCTCAATAGTTTTGGCTCTTTTTGCATCTAATTTTGTAAAATCATTAACTAGTTTAAGAAGTTTTTTTTCATTAGCCTGAGAAAGCTTTCCAAAATAACTTGGTAATTTTTTAGTAATATAGATTAACCACATCAACTCAATTTCATATCTAGTCTTATTGAGATAAGACTCTGAAAAAAATTTAGCTATGGGTATAATTTTAGCTGCATACCTTGAATCAAGTGGTGAAATTGAAGAGTCAAGTTTGCTCATAAAATTTTGAATACTAATTTATTTGATCAGCTATGATACCACCACCCAGACAAATATTGTCTAAGTAAAAAACTGCAGATTGACCCGGTGTTATTGCTCTTATTTCCTCATCAAATCTAACTTCAAGTTCACTAACATCTAATATGCATTTAACAGCTTTGTGACGATGCCGAACCTGAACCTCACACTCCAACTGACCACTGAACTCATCTGTTATCCAATGCAATTTTTCTAAAGCTAAACCTTTGCTAAATAGAAGAGGGTTATCCTCACCTTGGCATACGTACAAGGAATTATTCTCCTGATCTTTTTTAAAAACATACCAAGGTAAATCTGGCATATCTTTAACGCCACCAATTCTTAGTCCTTGTCTTTGACCAATGGTATATAAAAGAGAACCATGATGCTCACCGATAATATTATTTGAATCATCTATGATTGGGCCTGGTTCAAAATCAATAAATCTATTTAAAAAGTCCTTCATGTTTCGTTCTCCAACGAAACATATCCCAACAGAATCTTTTTTGTTCCTATTAGGTAAGTGTATTGATTTTGCGATTTCTCTTACTTCTGGCTTAGTTAAATTTGCCAGCGGAAATAAACAGTACTTAAATTCATTTGAACTAACCTCATGTAGAAAGTAGGTTTGATCTTTATTTAAATCGATAGATCTCCTTAAGTATGATTTTTCTTTTTTAAAGACTAAATCTGCATAGTGACCGGTTGCCATAAAGTCTGCTCCAATTTTCTTTGCATAATCTAAAAATGACTTAAATTTTATTTCACGATTACATAAGATATCAGGATTGGGAGTTCTACCTTTTTTATGCTCATCTAAAAAATCATTAAATACTCTGTCCCAATAATCGTCACTGAAATTTGCACGATGAAGTTTTATATCTAAGAGATCGCATACTTGCGAAGCATCTTCAAAATCAATTTCAGATGTGCAAACCTCGCCCGGTTCTGATTGCCAATTTTGCATAAATAAACCAACAACCTCATAACCTTGCTGTTTTAATAAGTACGCCGCGACTGATGAATCAACACCACCTGATATCCCAACTACAACGGTTTCTTTGTTTTTAGTCATTTCAATAATTTAAGGCCATTAAAAGCTAATTATAGAGCTTATTTGGAGTATAATTTGCCAGCTTAAATTAATAAATATTTCTTTAAATTATCGGTGTAGCAATGGCTTATCAAAATATAAAAATTCCTGAAAATGGATCAAAAATTACATTAAATGACGATGGATCTTTAAACGTACCAAATGATCCGATTATTCCTTATATAGAGGGAGATGGTATTGGTATAGATATTACTCCTGCAATGCTCAATGTTGTTGACTCTGCGGTTGCAAAATCTTATGGGGGACAGAAAAAAATCTCATGGATGGAGGTCTATTGCGGAGAGAAATCTACAGAAGTATACGGTGATGATGTTTGGCTTCCTGATGAAACAATTGAAGCACTTAGAGAATATGTTGTAAGTATTAAAGGGCCATTAACGACTCCAGTTGGAGGTGGTATTAGATCACTAAATGTCTCATTAAGACAGATTCTTGATTTGTATGTTTGCTTAAGGCCGATAAGGTACTTCTCAGGCGTGCCAAGCCCAGTTAAAAATCCATCATATGTTGATATGGTAATTTTTAGAGAAAACTCTGAAGATATCTATGCCGGAGTTGAGTTTGAAGGCGGATCAGATGAATCAAATAGATTGGTTAAGGTTCTTCAAGAACAGTTTGATGTAAATAAAATTAGATTCACAGAAGATGTTGGATTGGGTGTTAAACCAATATCCAAAAATGGAACTGAACGTCTTGTTAAACAAGCTATTGATTATGCAATTAAAAATGACAGAGATTCTGTGACCCTAGTTCATAAGGGAAATATTATGAAATTTACTGAAGGAGCCTTTAGGGATTGGGGTTATGAGCTGAGTGTAAGTAATTATGATGGAGAACCTCTTGATGGTGGTCCATGGCATGTAATTAAGAATCCAACTAATGGCAAAAATATAATTATTAAAGATGTGATCTGTGATGCATTTTTACAACAGATTTTAACCAGGCCGAAAGAGTATGACGTAATCGCAACTATGAATCTTAATGGAGATTACATTTCTGATGCTCTTGCAGCATGTGTTGGAGGTATAGGAATAGCTCCTGGTGCAAATATTGGTGATGATGCTGCCTTATTTGAAGCTACTCACGGAACTGCCCCAAAATATGCTGGTCAAGATAAAGTGAATCCAGGATCATTGATTTTGTCAGCTGAAATGATGCTTAGACATCTCGGTTGGGTAGAGGCAGCTGATCTTATTATTGAGTCAATAGAAAGAGCCATCGAAGCTAAGATGGTTACATATGACTTTGAAAGACTCATGGAGAATGCAAATTTAGTTTCTTGTTCAGGTTTCGCTGACGAAATGATTAAACGAATGTGATTGTTTCGAGCAATGAAAATGAAACTGATGCAGGCTTGGGTGTCATAACTCTTGAAGATGAGCCCCAGTTAAAAGAACCACCTTTATTTCAAGTTGTTCTATTAAATGACGATTTCACGCCCATGGAATTTGTTGTTTATGCAATTCAAAAAGTTTTTGGTTATGAGCATGAAAGAGCAACGCAGATAATGCTATCAGTTCATACTAAAGGGAAGGGAGTATGTGGTATATTTCCAAAAGAGATTGCTGAGATGAAATGTGCCGAAATGAACAATCTAGCACAAATCAATGAGCATCCATTACTAACTGAAATTGAACCCATGACAGATTAATGTTTAGCAAAGAATTAGAACAATCGATATCAAGCTTATTTGATCAGGCGCAAAAGTCAGATATTGAATATATAACTATCGAACATTTGCTGCTAATGATACTCAGTGATTTTGATGTTAAAGACTTTCTTAAGAGTAATGGCATAAATGTAAATTCATTTAAAAGTTCTGTTGAGGATTATATTCAAGACACAACACCAAGAAAATCTGATCCAAACAAATCACCTCAACCAACACTTGGTTTTCAGAGAGTTCTCCAGCGTGCTGTATTTCATGTTCAATCATCAGGCAAAGGTGTTGTAAAACCTATTAATATTCTAGTTGCCATTTTTTCTGAAAAGGAAAGTCATTCTGTTTACCTTTTAACTAAAGCAGGAATATCCAGACTAGATATCGTTTCATACATTTCTCATGGTAAGACAGCCTCAAAAAAAGAGTCAGACTCTGTTATAGATGGAGATGGCATTGATGAAGAAGAGGTCATAACTGAAAGTGGGAACTCTAAATTTTTAATTAACCTCAACGAACAAGCTTCTGATGGAAAAATTGATGCCTTGATCGGAAGACAGGAAGAAATCAGTAGGCTTATACAAATTTTAGCCAGAAGAACAAAAAATAATCCATTATTGGTAGGTGAGTCTGGTGTTGGTAAAACTGCAATTGTTGAAGGATTGGCACACCTTGTGATCAATAAAAAAGTACCTGAGTATCTACAAAACTACACAATATACTCCTTGGATATAGGTGCATTAATTGCTGGAACCAAATACAGAGGTGATTTTGAAAAAAGATTAAAAGAGGTTATTGAGTTTTTAGAAGGTCAAGATAAATCAATTTTGTTTATAGATGAGATACATACAATTATTGGTGCTGGATCTGCATCTGGTGGCTCTCTAGATGTATCAAATCTTCTTAAACCGGCGCTAGGGAAGGGTAGTCTTAGGTGTATTGGATCAACTACTTTTCAAGAATTTAGAGGTATCTTTAATCAAAATCAAGCGCTATCAAGGAGATTTCAAAAGATAGATATTAATGAGCCTGATATAGATGACTCAATAGCAATTCTAAAAGGAATAAAACCTTTGTATGAGCAGCATCACAACGTTAAATATCATGACGAATCAATTAAATCTGCCGTTGAGCTATCTCAAAAATTTATTAGTGATAGATTTTTACCTGATAAAGCTATTGATTTAATGGATGAAACGGGTGCATTGTTAAATGTAAATAGAAAAGATGACAAAAAAATTACTGTAAATCAGATAGATATTGAAAAGACCATATCAAAAATAACTAAAATCCCAGAAAAATCAATATCAAAGGATGAGTCTAAATCTCTAAAAAATCTTGAAAGAGATCTAAAAAGAGTGATTTTTGGGCAGGATAAGGCGATTGTTAGTCTGGGTAACGCAATAAAGCTCTCGAGAGCAGGGCTAAGAGATGATAATAAGACTATTGGATCATTTCTATTTGCTGGGCCAACTGGTGTAGGCAAAACTGAAATAGCGCGCCAACTAGCATCTATTTTAGGCATTGAATTAATAAGATTTGATATGTCTGAATATATGGAACGCCATACCGTTTCAAGATTAATTGGTGCTCCTCCAGGTTATGTTGGCTTTGATCAGGGAGGACTCCTAACTGAAGCAGTTGTTAAAAACCCACATGCGGTTTTGCTTTTAGACGAAATTGAGAAGGCTAATCCAGATATATTTAATTTGTTACTTCAAGTTATGGATAGCGGTGTTCTTACTGATAATAATGGAAGAAAAGCCGATTTTAGGAATGTAATTTTAATCATGACTACAAATGCAGGAGCTGATTTACTTGAAAAATCATCCATTGGATTTAACTCTCAATCTAATGAATCAGATGCATTAAATTCCTTAAATAAGCTGTTTGCACCGGAATTTAGAAACAGACTTGATGAAATTATTCAGTTTAATTACTTACCTAAAAAAGTTGTCTTATCTATTGTTGATAAATTCTTAACAAAACTACAGGCTCAACTAGATGAGAGAGAAATTGAGTTAATTTATTCAAAGAAAGTTGTAAACTGGATAGCTGACAAAGGTTATAACAAACATATGGGCGCAAGACCTATGGAAAGGTTTATTACTGATCATATTAAAAAACCACTTGTAAACGACGTGCTATTTGGAGCACTAAACAAAGGTGGTCAGATTAAAGTTGATTTAGTTGATGGACAGGTAGATTTTACTGAATTGACAAAGGAAAAGGTAACTTAGAACTATCTACCTCTAAAGGTTATTCTGCCTTTTGTTAGGTCATAGGGCGTCATTTCAACCTTAACCTTGTCTCCGGTGAGTATTCTGATGTAATGCTTTCTCATTTTCCCAGAAATGTGAGCATCTATAACATGACCATTTTCTAATTTAACTTTGAATTGAGTATTTGGAAGGGTTTCAATTACTTCACCTTCAAATTCTAAATTGTCTTCTTTAGCCATGCGCAGTATTTTAAACGAATTTTAGCCTATTTAAAGAAAATAAATGGGATATATATAATTTAACATAATATATATTATGCGAAGTAATAGATAATTAAAGGTTAATAACTGGCACTACTCTATCTTTTATAAAAGGCTGTTGATTACCGTTAATAAAATCAATAATTAGTTGTGCGTATTCAGGACCAGCCTCTTCTTGAATAAAATGTCCCGGTCCTTTTATTACAATCTCTTTTGCTGTGGGCACTCTCTTAAGCATCTCAGTTAATCTAGGATTGTTACTGGTAACTGGATCATTATCACTATTTGCAATTAAAAATGGCTTATTCCATTTTTCAAAAACTTCTCTATAGGCCATTTCATTTTTTCTTAATTCACTAGGTATTAAATAAGGGAAAATTTGTGCGCCGGCTTTATAGGTAGCATTTGGGTAAGGTGCTTCATACCCTGCTCGCTCCTCATCACTTACATTACCAAGTGCTTGCATAATTCCACCAACATCAATGTTATCTGTATACCTTGAATATCTAATCCAGCCTGTAAAACGATCGCCGCCAATGAATTCTTCCCAGGTAGCCGGACCTTCAATCCAAATACCTAACTTGAATAATGGATAACTAATATAACTTAATAAATCTCTTAAAAAACCACGGCCAGGAGCTATGAGACTCGTATTTGACGCTATTATTCCTGAAAACCTCTCTGGTTCTTCTGCTATTACTCTAAATCCAACTAATCCGCCCCAATCATGAAGATGCGCAGTGACATCATTAAGATCTAGCTCTTTAACTAATTGGACCATTTTATCAACATGCATTTGATGCGAGTAATCATCAATTGAAATGTATTTATCAGATTTACCGAATCCAACCATATCGGGTGCTATGACCCTATACCCTGCTGCTGTAAGCGTTGGTATCATTTTTCTAAATAAATAACTCCATGCAGGCTCACCATGAAGAAGATATATAATTTTTCCATCTTTTGGCCCTTCATCAAGATAGTGAATTCTTGTGTCGCCAATAGTTAAATAATTTGGAGAAAAAGGATAATCTTTTATGTTATTAAACCTTTCATCAGGCGTCCTTAAAACACCAGGAGTTACTAAATTAAATCTTTCATAATTTATATCACTATCTGAATTCCTAGAATGTTGAAAAATTCCTACAAGTATTACAAATATAATGGTTACAACTAAAAATAGTCTTTTCATAAAAAATCTAAATATTTTTATCTATAAATTAATTTAATGACATGGGATATGTCAATTTTTTAGATACTTAGATCTTCAAGGTTGTAATCTACAAGAGTTTTACGTGCTTCATTATTCCAAATAAAGCTTTCATTAGATTCTTTGAATGGTTGATATTCATATGGTTCTTCATTCGGATATTTTTCTTTACGCGCTTCTATTGCATATCCCAATGGTTTCGTACGTCTACTGATAATTTCTTCATCAAATACTTGAGACTCACTGTGGATTCCCCCACCCTTTACTCCAAGAACAGAACTTCTTTTATGAAATCCAAAATTAACAGTTACCCTTTTTTCAAATCCACAATTTGGAAAGGAGCCATGAAGAAGTTGTCTATTACAAATTACAACATCTCCTGGATTACAAACTATTGGAACTGCGCCATCAAGTCTTTCGCTTCCTGACTCCTGGATTAATTTTTTAATGTCAATCTTTCCAACTTTATGTGTGCCTGGTAAAACCCAAACTCCATTAACGGCGGTACTTCCATATACTTGAGCCATAAAATTAAATCCATGTATACCTTCTTCAAAATCATTACTGTCCCAATGAGTGACGCCATCTTGATGCCAAGATACAGCAGCACCGATACCAGGCTCCTTAATAAAAAGAGCTTCATTAAAAGGAGCAAAATCTTTTCCATTTATGTTTTCTGCAATTTTAAGTAGTTTAGGGTGTGCATAAGTCCTGAGACACGCATCAGAGAATTGTAAAGTTCCTAACAATATTAAGGGCACAGTTTCAGGCGCATCTGAAGATGGTTTTGGTTCAAACATTTTCACTTGATGTCTACCATTTGCCAGCTCGGTGCCTCCCAAAGGATCTCCTAAAGGCTTTGACCAAACAATGGTTAACGCTTTAGATTTTGCATTCATTGCAGGATTGCCTCTTGAATCAACCAAACTTTCTGGACCTGTTGGGAAACTTGATCTTAGTGAATCTAAGTCTTTTTCAATATCATTAAGTTCGCCTTCGTTAATCACATTTTCGAAGATATAGAATCCAAACTTTGAATAAGCATCAATAATATCTTTTGATAATAAGCCTTGTGAATTAAAACTAATAGGTCCCCTATTTCCGAGTTTAAATGCTTTTTTTTCACCAGCTTTGAGGTACTTTTCTACAGCAGGTGCATCAGGTCCATAATAAGCAGCACATGCTTTTATTGATTTTAACGAACTCTTCATTTTTTAATTGAACTTAAATATGAAAGATACAACATTATGAATTTTTTTAAAACATGTAATAACTATCAATCTATATTTGATCTTTAGGCACAATCATAAGGGATATACAATTAGTATCTAATTCTTTTTAGATCTAAAATGTTGTTATGAAAATAAAATTATTTAACATCATATTCTTATCAATATTTTGTAGCTCTCTAATTGCTGATACTCTTATAAAGCCTACAAGCTATTCAAGTCAACTTTATAAAGAAGCAATACTTGAAGGTAACTACATTCCAACTATAGATCATCCAAATAAATTTCTTGATTTTAATTATGGTGACCGTGTAGCCAATCACTCTCAAATATCCAATGCGATATTACAATGGTCAGAACAGTCAAATAAAATTAAAGTAATTGAGTATGCTAAATCTCATGAAGGCCGACCACTGTATGTTGCTTTTATTTCATCATCAGAAAATCTAAACAATCTTGATGAAATTAAAAATCAAATTACAAAGCTTTCAGATCCAAGAATTACGTCTAACGCTGAGGCTAATTCAATAATCGAAAATATTCCTGCAGTTGCCTGGATGGCATATTCAATTCATGGAAATGAAACATCGGGTGCAGATGCAGCACTTGGAATAATCTACCATTTAATTTCAAGTACTGATCTTGAAATAACTAATATGCTAGAGGACATGGTGGTCATAATTGATCCAATGATGAATCCAGATGGAAGAGATAGATTTGCTAAGTCATTAGAACAATATCGAGGTACCGCTCCAAACTTTGATGATCAATCTTTGATTCACACGGGTGATTGGCCTTATGGAAGAACTAACCACTATTATTTTGATTTAAATAGAGATTGGTTTTATTTAACGCAACCTGAAACACAAGGACGTGTAAAACTCATTAATCAATGGAGGCCACAAATCTTGGTAGATGGGCACGAGATGGGTGCGCAGGATACATTTATGACAGGTCCTCCTAGAGAGCCAATTAACAAAAATATTGATAGGGATCTCATAAAATGGGGAAACGTATTTGCCCAAGACCAGGCTGAAGCATTTGATAAAAAAAATTGGAGATTTTATACGGGTGAATGGCACGAAGACCTTTATCCAGGATATTCATTTTATGTTCAATTTAGAGGTAGTCTAGGTATTCTTTATGAGCAGTCTAGAATGGCTGAAGATGGTGTAAGGAGGCCTGAAGGTACTATTCAATCTTACAAAGAGTCAGTTCATCACCAATTTGTAAGCACACTGGCAAATTTAAAGACATTAGAAGTCAACTCTAAGGCAATGTATCAAGATTACTGGGAAGCAAGAAAATACAATGTATCTAAAAATAGTAAGTATGCTAATCAATCATATGTAATCTTACCTACTAAAAATAATGGAAGGTTAAATGCATTAGCAGAGAAACTTCAAGCACAAGATATAGAATTATTCACTAACGAGAGATCGATTATTGTTAAATCTGCTACTACGCAATCAGGTGAAAATATTACCAATTACGTTGTACCTGAAGGTAGTTTGGTTATTCCAAATCAACAACCTGAGGCTCCATTAATTTCTGCAATATTAGAATTTGATGCTGATATTGATAAATCAGTCCTAATTGAGGAAAGGCAAGAAATCTTAAGGGATGGTTCATCGATTATGTATGACACCACTGCTTTCAATTTTTCAATGATGTTTGGACTAAAAGCAATTACTGTAGATGAAAAAATTTCCAATAACCTCAATAAATGGGTTAAGGGATCCAGTCAATCAGAAATAAGTAAAGATTCAATAATATGGGCAACAGATGGTGAGGATGATCGCTCAGTTGCATTTGCAGCTAGGTTAATGGAACAGAATATTCAAGTTCGTATTATTGATAAGAAATCATTCCTTTCTGGTCATGAACTCTCAAGAGGTAGTGTGGCTGTATTGCAAATGGATAATCCTAATATCAATGACCTAAGCTCAAAAATATCTCAGATTGGATCTGATTTAGAAATTTCAATTGTTTCCATAGAATCAGGTTTTGGTCCAGAATTATTACCAGATTGGGGTGGAAGGCACTTTCGACTTCTTGAAAAACCACAGGTGGCAATTTTGGGACATTCTAGCTTTAACTCCTATGATGTTGGAGTTAGCTGGTGGTCACTGGATCATCATTTAGGCATAAGACACTCTTTACTTAATGGTTCGTTTGCAGGCTATGCTGATTTACGACGTTACAACGTAATTATCATGCCAAGTGGTTATCTCGAAATGAGTGATTATGAAGTTAAT
>QOPE01000026.1 GCA_003331565.1 SAR86 cluster bacterium
TGGTTTATGCTGTAGATATCTTGTTAATTTTTGCTAGACTTATTTCAAAACCGGAGAGATATATTGGAACTTTGGACACAATGTTCAGGCCTTCTTGAGTCAAGGCTTTCATCAGAAGACTTTAACACCTGGATAAAACCCCTTTCTGCAGAAACAACAAATAGTTCCTTAGAGATAAAAGCGCCAAATGATTTTATCTTAAATCATGTTAGAGAGAATTTTTTAGATGAAATTAATGATGCGCTTAACGGCATTGACCCAGAAAAGGAAATAATTTTTAAAACACTCGATAAGTCAACATTTGTTGATAAACTTGATTCTTATGAGGAAAAAAATCCGGGTTTAGTTCAAGCTTTCACATTTAGTACTTTTGTTGAAGGCAAATCCAACCATATGGCATTGGCTGCTGCTAAACAGGTCGCCCAAAACCCAAAAGGAGACTATAACCCACTTTTTATATACGGGGGCGTAGGGCTTGGAAAAACGCATCTAATGCACGCTGTAGGAAATGAAATTCTTAGAAACAGCCCAAAAAAGAGAATTGTTTATGTGCATTCTGAAAAATTTGTAGCTGACATGGTAAAGGCTTTGCAATTAGGGGCTATGACTGAATTTAAATCTTTTTACAGAAATGCAGATGCTCTATTAATTGATGACATTCAGTTTTTTGCTGGCAAAGAGCAATCACAAGAGGAATTTTTTCATACGTTTAACACCTTATTGGACAGAAACCACCAAATGGTGCTGACTTGTGATAAGTACCCAAAAGAAATTGACGGTCTAGAGGAAAGACTTAAGTCTAGGCTTGGTTGGGGGCTGCCTGTTATTGTTGAGCCACCAGAGTTAGAAACTAGAGCAGCTGTATTACTCAGAAAAGCACAACTTATGGGTGTTGAACTGCCCAATGATTGCGCTATTTATATTGCACAAAGAATCAGATCAAATATTAGAGAGTTGGAGGGGGCATTAAAAAGGGTGGTTGCAAATGCAAGGTTTTCTAATATAGAAATTGATGTACCTTTCGTTAAGGAGTCTCTAAAGGATTTGTTTGTTATTTCTGCAAAAATGGTTTCAATAGAAAATATCCAGAAAACAGTCGCAGAGTATTACAATATCAAACTTTCAGACCTTTTATCTAAAAGAAGAAGCAGGTCTATTACCAGGCCAAGACAGCTCGCAATGGCTTTAACCAAAGAACTTACCAACCACAGTTTGCCTGAAATAGGTGAGTCTTTTAATGGTCGCGACCATACAACAGTCATTCACGCATGTTCAAAAATAGCTGAGCTCAGGAAAGAACTACCTTCACTTGAGGAAGATTATAGAAACCTCATTAGAACACTCACAAATTAATGCAAGCAGTATTTAAAAAAGAGGACATTACTAAGGCTCTTGGAGTAACTTTGGGCGTTGTTGAAAAAAAACAAACCCTTCCGATTTTAGCAAACGTACTTCTTGAGGTTAATGAGTCAAGTTTTCATTTAACCGCCACAGACTTGGAGTCAGAAGTAAGAACAAGCGGACCACTAGAGAGTGTTTCTAGCGAGGGAAGAACCACAACCTCTGCTAAAAAATTAAATGATTTATGTCGATTAATACCCGATGGATCAAGCATAGAAATTAAACTCTCGGGAGATAAAATCCAACTTAAAACGCCCACAGGAAAGTATTCACTAGCAACACTTCCAAGTGATGACTTTCCTATATTTGAGAATCAAGAAAGTGGAGAACAATTAAATGTTAACTCAAAAGATCTGAGAAAAATCTTTTCAACAACATCTTTTGCTATGGGCAATCAAGATTGGAGACATTATTTAAATGGGCTCTACTTAGAGCTTAAAGATGGCTTTTTAACTGGTGTGGCAACAGATGCGCACAGATTAGCAATAAACACATTTGAAGTGTCTTCAGGAAGCTCGTTTTCTGGAATAGTACCCAGAAAGTCTGTAAATGAGATGACAAAATTTCTTGCTGATGCAGATGGTGAAGTTTCGTTACTAATAACTGATTCCTCAATTGAGCTTAATACAGGAAATATAACTTTTAAAAGCAAGTTGATTGATGGAAACTACCCTGACTTTAATCAAGTCATTCCATCTGGTGATAGTTTTGTTCTTGAGGTTGATGTTAAAGAGCTTTCTGAAAGCTTAAGCAGGGTTAGTGTTTTATCAAGTGATAAATATAGGGGGATAAGGTTGAATGTATCTGATGGGAGTTTGATGGTCTCCGCAAATAATCCAGAGGAAGAGGCCGGAGAGGAAACACTGGGTGTTAATTATTCTGGTGAAAACATTGATATAGCTTTTAATGTTAATTATTTGCAAGAAATATTAAGTCACCAAGAAGGAAATGTCTGTAATATAAAATTCTTTGGATCTGATAAAAGCTGTTTAATGCTTCCGCCCAATGCTGATTTTCCAAAATATGTTGTAATGCCACTTCTTATCTAGGTGGCAATAAAAAAACTTTCTTTAAAAAATTTTAGATGTTTTCAAAACACATCATATGATTTATGTGATGGATTAAATTTTTTCCATGGAATCAATGGGGCAGGCAAAACGTCTATATTGGAAGCAGTTTATACCTTGGGGTCAGGCAACTCTTTCAGAACGACAAAATCAAATAACCTTATTAAGCTGGGCTCTAATAGTTTCAAGATCTATGCAGAAATTGGTGACCTCCGACAAAAGATAGTAATTTCTAAAACAAAATCTAAAAATTTATCAATTAAGGTTAATGAAAAGAGTATAATAAAAAGAGAGCTGGTGAGTTTGCTTCCAATAAATGCAATAGACTCTAAGATGTTTTTTTATTTATCATCTGCTCCAGACTACAGAAGAAAAAGTTTAGACCGCTCATTATTTTTAGTTAGTAACACCTATCAAAAATCCTGGTTTTCATATTATTCAGCTTTAAGACAAAGAAACTCATCACTTAAACGAAATTCTCCACAAGAGGCAATTTCTTGGAATATGCCTTTGTCAGATGCCGCATCAGTAATACAAAATGAAAGGAGCAATTTTCTAGATAAAATCAAAGTGAATTTCTTCAATCTTGTTAAAGATCAACCTGATGATGGTTTTGCAGATAGACTATCAATAATGAACATTAATTTAGAAAAAGGATTTAGTAATGAGGTTTTGCTTGATGATCTAGAAGCTTCATTAGCACAGGATCTGTTTAAAAAGACTACTCAATGTGGTCCCCATAAAGCCGATTTAGTTTTTCATTTTGATTCATCTATGGCAAAAGATTTCTTTTCAAGAGGAGAAGAGAAGGCCTTCTCTATAATTTGGGGGCTTGCCATTTCAATGACGTTAATTAATCTCGGTATTGATAACGTTACAGTTTTAGATGACCTCTCTTCAGAGATTGATGAAAAACACCTTGAAACTTTATTAAAAATAATTAAAAAAGCACCTAATCAATTCATTTTTTCAAACATATCTGATCTGTTTAATAGTAAAATAGATGAGAACTTAAATATTAAAAAGTTCCACGTGGAACATTAAACTTAATGCCAAAAAAATCTAAAAAAGATCCCAAATACGACTCATCAAATATCCAGGTTTTAAAAGGCCTTGAAGCTGTTAAAAAGAGACCAGGAATGTATATAGGTGATACAGATGACGGGACTGGCCTTCATCATATGATCTTTGAGGTTCTAGATAATAGTATTGATGAAGCAATGGCTGGTTATTGCAGCAAGATTCTACTGCAAATAAATAAAAATGGATCAGTAACGCTTAAAGATGATGGTCGTGGAATACCGGTAGATAAGCATAAGAAAGAAGGAGTTCCAGCTGCCGAATTAATTATGACGACACTCCATTCCGGTGGAAAATTCGATGACAACTCATACAAAGTTTCTGGTGGGCTTCATGGTGTTGGTGTCTCAGTTGTTAATGCGCTTTCAAGTGAATTGGTTTTGACTGTATGTAGAGATGGGGGTATGTACCAACAAAAATATTCAGAAGGGAAAAAGAAAACCAAACTTTCTAAGGTCAAAGCTTCAAAGGAATCTGGCACAGAGATAACATTTACTCCTTCCGATAAAATTTTTACATCTATTAAGTTTGATATCGACATTATCAATAAACGAGTCCAAGAACTCTCATTTCTTAATGCGGGTGTAAACATTGAAGTAAAAGATGAGAGAACAGGAAAGTCAAAGACGTTTAAAAATTCTGGCGGGGTTGCTGGTTACGTAAAATTTTTAAAGGGAAGAAAGCAAAGTGTTTGTGAGACCTTCCATTGCGAGGGCAATCAGGAAGATATAACTGTCGAGGTTGCTATGCAGTGGAATGACTCGTATTCTGAAAATGTACTTTGTTATACAAACAATATCCCACAAAAAGATGGCGGCACTCATTTATCTGGATTTAGAGCCAGCTTAACCAGAGTTCTAAAAGCATTTATAAAAAAGGAAGAGTTAAACAAAAAAGCACCAATAGAGTTGTTGGGCGAAGATGTCAGAGAGGGGCTCATTGCTGTAATTTCAGTAAAGGTGCCAGATCCTAAGTTTTCATCTCAAACCAAAGAAAAACTTGTATCCTCAGAAGTAGAGGGCGTGGTCAGCACTATATTAAGCAAATACCTTAATGAGTTTCTTCTTGAGAACCCCAAAGAAGCAATGCAAATACTTACAAAGGTTTCTGAGGCAGCCCTAGCAAGGGAAGCAGCTAGAAAAGCTAGAGAAATGACAAGAAGGAAAGGGGTGCTAGAAGTGGCAGGATTGCCTGGGAAGCTAGCAGACTGTCAAGAGAAAGATCCAACACTTTCGGAACTATATTTAGTTGAAGGAGATTCTGCGGGAGGATCAGCAAAACAAGGAAGAAACAGAAAAAATCAAGCAATCTTACCTTTAAAAGGAAAGATTCTTAATGTTGAAAAAGCAAGAATTGATAAAGTTCTTTCTTCGCAAGAAATAGGAACCATGGTTACTGCTTTAGGATGCGGAATCGGAAGAGATGATTTTGATATTTCAAAACTTAGATATCACAGAATTATAATAATGACTGATGCAGATGTTGATGGGTCACACATAAGAACCCTGCTCCTAACTTTTTTCTATAGACAGATGTTTGAGATTGTTGAAAGTGGGCATATTTATATAGCGATGCCGCCTCTGTATAAAATTACAAAAGGCAAAACAGCTTTATATTCATCAAATGAAGCTGAAAAAGAAAGCCATGTTAAAGAACTTTCTGCTGGGGGTAGTAAAGGTCTCGAGGTTCAAAGATATAAAGGTCTTGGCGAGATGAATCCCGATCAGTTATGGTCAACCACCATGGATCCTGAGAACAGGAGAATGATGCAGGTAACCATAACGGATGCCAAGGAAGCAGATGATGCTTTTGAGGTCTTGATGGGTGATCAAGTAGAGCCAAGAAGAGAGTTTATAGATGCTAATGCTTTGTCAGTATCTAATTTAGACATTTAGCGCTTTATAGTTTTTCCTAAACCATTCTTCTATTTCTGAAACATCTAATTTTTCATTATTAATGAAAAAAGGCTTTCCTATTTTTACTTTGATAGTTCCTGGGTTTTTAATAAAGGTCTTATTTATCCAAAACTTTCCTGAGTTATGGCATACCGGGACTATTGGTGCACCTGAAATCATTCCAACCCTTGCGAAGCTTGCACTAAATTTAGAGGGGGCATGGTCCGCACTATTTCTAGTTCCTTCAGGAAATATAATCACAGTTGATCCATTTTTAATCCTATTCACACTCTTTGATACAACTTTTTTTAAACTAGATAGCTTTGTTTCTCTATTAATTCTAATAGGCTTCAATGCAGCTAAACCCCAACCAAAAAAAGGAATCAAAGTAAGATTTTTTTTAATAATGCTGCTGCTAGGAATTTTTAGAGTTTGAACAAATAATGATTCCCATGGACCTTGATGATTTGCAATAACTATACAAGGCTCACTTGGAAGGTTTTCATATCCCGAAATTTCATAATCAATATTACAAAGGAAACTTAGAACTTTATTATTTAATACAATCCAATGCTTGCAAATATTTTGTAAGGTTTCTATTGAGGTAAACAAATAAAGAATATTTATTATTAATGAAACAAGTACTATGCTAGATATAAAGAAAATATAAAAAAAAAGAGACCTAATAAACAACATTTGTTAATTTATGACAACAGATGTTTACTAATATCATCTATATCTATTGTTTTTTGTTCCATTGTATCTCTGTCCCTAAGAGTAACTGTATTTTTCTCTAAACTGTCGTAATCAATTGTAATACAGTTTGGCGTTCCAATTTCATCATGTTTTCTATAGCTTTTTCCTATGTTCCCTGTATTTTCAAGAATTATTCTGCGGTTTGATACTTGCTGTAACTGGTCCTTAACATCTTTAGCTAAGTTTACTAATTTATCATCATTTTTTTTGAGCGGAATCACCGCAGCAGATATCGGAGCAAGATGTTTTGAAAGCTTTAATACGGTTCTGGTCTTTCCATCAGGAAGGCTCTCCTCGTTGTATGCCTCATTAAGTATTGCAAGGAATGCTCTATCAACGCCAGCAGAAGGCTCAATTACATATGGTATCTCCCATTTTTTTTCATCTAAATTATGAATAGCAAGCTTAGAATTAGATTCCTTATTGTTTGTGACCTTAGCTGTTATTTCAAATTCATTTTGATTTTTGCTATGAGACCCAAGATCAAAGTCTGTCCTGTTAGCTATACCCTCTAATTCTTCAATTCCATGTGGAAACCTATACATAAGATCATATGTTTTTTTTGAATAATGTGAGAGTTCATCCTGAGGTACATCCAAAATTTCAAGACTTGATCTAGGAACTCCTTGGTTTTCCCACCAAGACAATCTTTCTTCTAACCAATATTCATGCCATTTTTCATCATCACCATTTTTTACAAAAAACTCTAGTTCCATTTGTTCAAATTCGCGCACTCTAAAAATAAAATTTCTTGGCGTAATCTCATTCCTAAAAGCTTTACCAATTTGAGCTATTCCAAACGGTAAACTTTTAGGATTTGAATCCAATATATTTTTAAAATTTGTGAAAATTTGCTGAGCTGTTTCAGGCCTTAAATAAGCAAAATTTTTACCATCATCAACAGGCCCAACTGCCGTCTTGAACATCAGGTTAAATGGGCGCGGATCCGTTAGGTTCGTAGAATTACAAAGTGGGCACTCACTATCATTTAAGTGATCACTTCTAAAGCGTCCATTACAGTCTCTACAATCAACCAATGGATCTGAAAAAGTGTCCTCGTGTCCCGAATATTTAAGTACTTTTGGGTTAGTTAATATTGAGGCATCCAAGCCTTCAACATCGTCTCTTTTATAGACCATTGATGACCACCAGGATTCCTTAATATTCTTCTTGAGCTCTACCCCCATTGGACCATAGTCATATATTCCCTGAAGACCACCATAAATTTCTCCAGATTGAAAAATAAATCCTCGCCTCTTACACAAAGAAACGAGTTCATCCATTGAATTTGCAGGCATATAAAGATCCTAAAAATTAAATTATATACTCTAATATGATCATATAATTAAGTATGAAAACATTACTTTATGTTTTAACAATATCTGGGTTAACCGTTGGAACTAAGCTAATTCAAATTGCGTATGACCTTGGTCTTATATTTTTAATTAGAAGGACAAATTTATACAAAATATCTAAAGCAAATATAACTACAGTTTTTACTAATAAATCTAAAAATGAAATAGATAAGCTAGTCAATGAAAGCTGCAAAGAAACGCTCATCTCATTTTTTGAAAGTCTTTATTCTTGGGGTCGCGGCCCCCAAAAAACCTCCTTTAATGTTAACAAGGTTGTAGACCGTTATTTATACACTCAAGAAACTGTTAACAACCCAAGGTTATGTTTCTCTTTTCATAATCGCAGCATAGACTTTATGCTTTCCTGGCTAATAGTACAAAATCAAAGTACGATAATGTACAAACCTTTAAAATTGAAACCCTTTGATGAGTTTGTAAAAAAGCATCGCTCACATAACAATTCATTACCTGTTGAGGCATCTATAAAAGGTGTTCGACAAATGCTTATAGATATTAAAAGCAATAAGTCTATAACGCTTGCCTCTGATCAAGTTCCACAAAGAAAATTAGGCATCGAATCGTATTTTTTCGGGAAAAAGTGCTATTCAACAACAATAGTTAGCTCGCTTGCAAAAAAAATGAACAATCTTCCAATAATGGTCTATTTAACTAAACCAAATAAATCAATTTATTCAATAGTATTTGCCCAATCTTCACCTCAAATTAAATTAGATGACGGTCATAAATATATGAATCAACTTTTTGAAGCAGAAATTTCCAAGAATCCGAAAGAATATTCATGGGAATATAAAAAGTTTAGAAGAATAGAAGAAAATAAAGATTTATATAATTTCTAGCGTTTCCAAAAAGCAGGAGTCAGCAGAACCAAAAGCGTAAAAATTTCTAATCTTCCAAGTATCATCGCTAAAGATAAAACAATTTTTGTAAAGCTTGAAAGGGATTCATAGTTTGATGAAACTTCGCCCAGTCCTGGCCCCAGGTTGTTAAGGGTTGCCCCAACAGCTGAAAAAGAGCTTTCAAAATCGAGTCCAGACATTAGCACTAGAACTAAAAGAACTATGAAGGTAATTACATACACAGCAAAAAATCCCCAGACTTTCTCAGAAATAGAGGCATCAACAACTTTTTTACCTATTCTTGAAGTTACAACAGCATTTGGATGAATGGTTTTAATTATTTCTTGCCTAGCCTGGTCTAAGATTATAAGAACTCTCCATGATTTCAGACCGCCACCAACAGATCCAGAGCAAGCACCAATAAAGGCTCCAACAAGAAGCAAGAAAGGTATATACCCCGGCCAAAGCGAGTAATCGTCAATTGTAAAACCCGAGGTAGTAACTATTGAGATTGTTTGGAAAATAGATTTTCTTAACGTATCCCAATCGAGCATTGAAAATATCGCAAAACATATAATTGTAAGAGTAAGAAATATTGCAATCACGGAAAGAAAAAATTTCAGCTCCTCACTATATAAATATTTAAGAAATTTCCTCTCATACAGAGCAGCATAGTGCAGCGAAAATGATGTGGCAGACATTAACATAAAAATAATACAAACAACCTCTACAGCAAAACTATCAAAATAGCCTATGCTAGCGTCATGAGTCGAAAAGCCACCAATCGCAACAGTTGATAATGCATGAGCGAAGGCATCAAACAGCCCCATTCCTGAGATTAAATATGCTAATAAACAGCTAATCGTCAAAAATAAATATATTTGCCAAAGAGCTTTTGCATTTTGTGTGATCCTAGGAGTTAATCTCTGCGAAGACTCAAAGCTAGGAACTTCCATCTTAAATAATTGACCACCACCAATACCTAGAGTTGGCATAATAGCGACCACAAGAATTATTAGCCCCATTCCCCCAACCCATTGAAGCATCTGTCTATAGATCAAAAGTGATTTTGGCAAATCATCTAAGCCAACAAGAACCGTTGCGCCCGTTGTTGTTATTCCAGATGTTGACTCAAAAAATCCATTTACCGGCGATATTCCATAAGCAATAAAAGGTATAGCACCTACGATACCTAACACGAACCAAAACATAGCAGTAACAATAAAACCATCTGATATTTTGAGAGCATCAATTGAGTTTTTGTTTGGAAGCCACATTACCAAACCCAACAACATCACACCAATAAAAACCAATATGAAGCTAAAGTAATTTATTTCATTAAATATGTAACCAACAAATGCTGGCACTAGAAAAACAGTACTAAATGAGCACAAAAGAATTCCAAATAATGAAAAAATAGACCTAATATTCAAATTTATGACTCCTTGAAGAGTTTTTCAATTTGAGATTTATCTGTCTTGCCGTTGATAAAAACTATTAAGTGATCGTCTTTCTCAATGGTAAGGTCATCAGATGGAATAATGTTTTTTCCATTTCGATAGATTGAACCAAGAACCGAATTTTCAGGTAGAGGAAGTAGGACATATTTTGATCCAAATAAATCCTTAGTATCATTATTGAAATGGATAACACCTTCCAAGGCCTCAACCCCTGAATTCATTTTTAATAAAACCTCTTGTGGCATATCTACTGATGTCAGATGTTGCATTACTAGAGAAACTGTCATTCTTTGTGGTGAAAGAGGAAGATCTACAAAACTTTTCGGCAGAATATTAATGTATGAATAATTGTTGAGGATTATGAGGGTTTTCTTTGCACCTAGTTTTTTTGCAAGGAAGGCTGACATAATATTTGTTTCATCATCATTTGTAAGAGCGCAAAATACATCTATATTTTCAATGTTTTCGCTTCGTAATAACTCTTCATCAGAGCCACTTCCCTTCAATACTATTGCTTTGTTTAAATCTTTTGCAATTGATTCACATTTGGCATGGTCTTGCTCTAAAACTTTAACTTTATAATTTTTTTCTAGCGTCATTGCCAAGGAAAGGCCTATCCTGCCGCCTCCTACAATCATTATTCTTGATGAAGTATCTCCTTGATCCCTGAGCTCATTAACGATTTTGTCTATATTCTCTTCAGAGGATAAAAAGTAAACCTCATCATTTTCTTTGATGACCGTGTTTCCATCAGGAACAACGGGCTTATTTTTTCTAAATATAGTTGGAACAAATGTATCTATATCAGGCAAATCACTTTTTATGGATTTAAGCTCTCTATTCACAAGCTTTCCATCTTTTTTAGCTTTTACTGAAACCAGCTTAACCTTGCCCTCTGCAAAAGATTCTATTTGTTCTGCACCCGGATGATTAATTAGGTCAACAATGTGTTGAGTAACTTCTAGCTCAGGGCTTATGGCAACATCAATATTATCTTTGCCAAGAGCATCCAAATTTTCAATATATGTATAGTCAGATAGCCTACAAATAGTCTTTGATACATTAAATAGTTTTTTTGCTAGCTGACACGCGACGATATTCACTTCATCATCATTAGTAACTGCAAGAACAACAGTCTCTATATTGGCGCCTGCTTTTTTAAGAATTTCGGGGCTTGATGCATGCCCTTGAACAATTGCCAGGTCATGATCCTCTTGTATACTTTTTAATCTTTCGATATCAACATCAATTATACAAACATCAAAAGTTTGTCTAGCTAAATTCTTAGCAATATTTCTACCTACTTTTCCAGCCCCTAATACAAGGATGTTCATATGCGTAACTTAAACCTGTTTTGCTTCAATGGGAAGTTATTCAAAATAATTTGAGTATGCATTATAAATATCGCTCTTATTAATAACTTTCTTTCCTGGCATTTGTAAGTGAGTGATTACTATCTTTGAATCTCTTGTTTTAATAATCAAACCATCTCTAGTAACTTTAAATATTGAACCAGAATGTTCCATGTGAATATCATCATTAGGATCTAAAAGCATTAGTCCATGTATTTTTATATCCACATTTTTATATCTAAAAAAAACTCCAGGCCAGCCTTTATATGCTCTAAACTTGAGAAGTATTTTTTCAGCATTATCCTTTTGCAAATCAATCAATCCAGACTCTTTTTTAATTTTCTTGCAGTATGATGCATCATCTTCATTTTGATCAATAGGCCTTATATTCTTGTTTTTTATTTCAGATAAAACACTAGTAATATTTTTAGCTGCAATGACTGATAGTTTATCTTCGAGCTCTTCTTTATCTAATTCTTTAATATCAATTTTAAACTTTTTATAAATTGGACCCTCATCCATTCCCTTTGTCATTTTCATTATTGATATTCCAGCCGTTGTGTCACCTGCCAAAATTGTTGATTGTATTGGGGAAGCCCCTCTATGTTTTGGTAAAATAGAATAGTGAACATTTATTGGCTCGTAAACAGGAGCGCTCAACATCCAACCAGGCAGAATCTTTCCATAGGCCGCAACAAGAAGAAAATCGAAATCATAGCCAGTAATTGATTCTTTAATTTCATCTAAAGCTCTTGGCTCCAATAAATCAATGCCATTTTCAGCAGCCTTAATTGCGACTTCAGTTGGCAAAAGCTTGTTTCCTCTTTTTGCTCTTTTGGGTTCTTGTGAAATAACGCACGGAACCTCTACATTACTATTATCAATTAATGATTGGAGTATTGTCGAAGATGATTTTGGAGAACCTGCAAAAACAATCTTTAACTTATTTTTCATTAAATTCTTTTAAAAGTTGTTAAATATTATTAAATTCGTTTATATTCTTTCAAATTCGTTTATTTAGCTTATTTCTTATTCTATCGCGCTTTAATGTTGATAAATAGTCAACCATAAGTTTGCCTTCTAAATGATCTATTTCATGTTGAATACATACGGTTAACAAGCCCTCTGGTTCATCTTCTAAATTATCACCATCAAGGTTCTGCCATTTTAGAATTATTTGATCAGGCCTAGTAATTTCCTCATTAAAGCCTGGTACAGAAAGACATCCTTCTGAGAAAGTAAATAAACTTTTGTTGCTTTTTATTTTAAATTCTGGATTTATAAAGACTCTGGGCTCATTTCTTTCTTCACTTATATCCATAACTATAACTCTTTTATGAACATTTACTTGAGTTGCAGCTAACCCAATACCATTTTCTGCATACATAGTTTCGAGCATATCATCTGTTAGCTTTTTTAAACTTTTGTCGAATTTTTCTACCGGATCAGCAACTGTTCTTAATCTAGGGTCAGGAAAAGTTAATATTTTCATTATAGACATGTGGATATTATAGGTTCTTTATTTATAATCTAAACTATATTTTTTTTAAGGAATCATAATGTCTAACAAATCAGTATCCATAGGTATATTCATGGGGTCTAAATCAGATCTTCCGATTGTTGAAGAATCTGCAAAGATCTTATCTAGTTTTGGAGTTTCTTACGATCTTAATGTGCTTTCTGCTCATCGAACACCTCATGAAGTTGTAAGAAAGCTTGAAGAACTCGAAAACAAAGGAGTTAAAATTTTTATTGCTGCTGCTGGTATGGCAGCTCACCTTGCTGGCGTAATAGCTGCACACACTCACAAGCCTGTTTTAGGAATACCATTGGGTGGTGGCGATATGAACGGACTGGATTCTTTAATGTCAACAGTTCAAATGCCAAAAGGTATTCCCGTAGCAACCTTTGCTATTGGAAAATCTGGTGCAATAAATGCTGCGTTATGTGCGGTTCAGATTTTATCTCTTGCTGATTCAAACTTAAGCGAGAAGTTTGATCAGTTTAGAAAAGATCAAACCGAAGAAGTTATTCAGATTAACTCTGAAACAAACTAATTTTGAAAGAAATTGTTGACGTCAAAGAGGGCGCTGACTGGCTTTTAAATAATCGCATATTAATTCATCCAACTGATGGCATTTGGGGTTTAGGTTGTATCGCAACAAGAGCTGCTATCACAAAGATTGATAAATTAAAGCAGAGAAAAAAAAATAAAAATTACATCATCCTTTTTCACAACATTGACAATGCATTAGAGCATATTGAGTGCGACCAAATTGATAGAAAATTTATCAGAGAAGTATGGCCGGGACACGTAACTTTAGTAGCAGAATCAAGCAGCAAAAGCCTGGAAAATCTTACAGATGAAAAAAATAATATTGCATGTAGAGTTAGCACTCACTATCACCTAAATGCTTTAATTAAAGAGGTAAAAACTCCTTTTATTTCTACATCAGCAAACATATCCGGAACGGAATATGCAAACAATCTTAATGATATATGCAATACT
>QOPE01000027.1 GCA_003331565.1 SAR86 cluster bacterium
ATAAATGCAAAGATCAATGAAACTAAATCATGGTTAATGAACATGCAGGCTACAAACATTCCTGCAAATTCATCAATAACAATTTCTGAGCTATCGGACTTGGTGTCTTTGTGCACTTCAACACAAACCCACCAACTCAAAGCCACCACTAAAAATGCGACAAGAACAATCCAATCTTGCAAAAAAGTTATATTAAAGATCAATAAAACAGCAAATAAGCTGCCCCAAGTCCCAGGGGCAAATGGTATGGACCCAACTCCAAAGCAGGTCGCAAAGACATGAGAAACTTTATTGTAATTTGGGAATCTCATATCAATTTAAAAATGCTTATAGCCCTTATTTAATGAAGTTATTTTACCATCTAGAAATATATTCTTTGTTTGAACTGATGTGCCAATCTGAAACATTTTAAATTTCTTTCTTTTCATCATTTTTGTAAGAGGTTGAATATTCTTTTTAGGTACCGTAAAAATTAATTGATAATCGTCTCCACAGTTTAAGCATTGTTTTAATGATAAATTTGAGTTGTAAGGTATCGAACTAGAAGATAATTGAAATCCCACCTTAGAAGCTTTGCTTAAATGTCCAAGGTCTTGAAGAAATCCGTCGGAAATATCAATTGCACTTGAAGCAAACTCTGCAATGGTTTTGCCATAATCAATCAAAGCTTTTGGTTTTAAATAGGCAGATGAGATATTATTTTTTCTTTTAAATTTTTTGAAGTTCTGCATCCCTAATAAACCATTACCTAGTTGGCCTGATAAGAAAACTATGTCGCCAACACTGCAATTATTTCTAAACAATATCTTTGAATGCTGCTTTCCAATTACTGTGACAGATATCTGATATTGCCCTCTTACAAGATCACCGCCAGTTAGCCCAACCTTATAATCGTTTGAAAAATCATGAAGTCCTTTTTTAAATGAAGAAAAAAATTTGTGATTATTTTCTCTAGTGGAAAGTGAAAGTTGGAAAGCTAGTGGGTAAGAACCCATTGCTGCTAGATCGCTTAATGCAGTAACACATGCTCTGTAAGCTGCATACTCTGGATTAATTCCTTTTGGAAAATGAACCCTCTCTACGGAGGTATCATTTGAAACAATAAGATTCTTGGATAAAGAAATTACAGAAGCATCATCTCCAACTCCCTTTAAGACTTTGTTTTTTTTATTAAAAGAAGTACCTATGTTAGATAGGTACTTCTCAATAATCTTAAATTCAGAAATGGCTTTTAACTTGGGTATCTTTCGAATAGACCGCTAGCACCCATACCACCGCCTACACACATGGTAACCACACCAAACTGCTTATCTTGACGATTAAGCTCTCGTACCATATGGCCAACTTGTCTTGAACCTGTCATGCCAAATGGATGACCAATGGAAATTGAGCCACCATTAACATTAAGCTTGTCCATTGGAATACCTAACTTATCTCTGCAATAAACAACCTGCACCGCAAAAGCTTCATTTAATTCCCATAGATCAATGTCATCAATGTTTAAATCATAGTTCTTGAGTAATTTTGGTACAGAAAAAACTGGTCCAATACCCATTTCATCTGGCTCGCAACCCATAGTCGTGAAACCTCTAAAATAAGCTAAAGGCTTTAAACCTAATTCAAGTGCCTTTTCTTCGCTCATCACTAAGGTAACTGAAGCACCATCGGATAATTGAGATGAGTTCCCAGCAGTGACTGATCCATTTTCTGGATCAAAAACAGGTTTTAAGGATGATAAACCCTCTAGCGTGGTATCTGGTCTATTGCATTCATCTTTATCAACTGTATAGTCAACTTCTTTTGAATCGCCTGTTTCTTTGTTAACGAGGAGCATTTTGGTTTCCATCGGTACGATCTCATCATCATACAAACCTAACTCTTGAGCATTGGCAGTTCTCTTTTGGCTCTCGAGAGCATATTCGTCTTGAGTTTCTCTTGAAACGTCATATCTCTTGGCAACAGTTTCAGCTGTAATGCCCATTGGGTGATAAATACCTGGACTTTGTTCTGCAAGTTTTTCATTAACAAACCCTTCCATGTTTTGTTTACCCTGCAACATAGAAATTTGCTCTACGCCACCAGCAATAACTGTATCATAGCATCCGGCCATAACTTGGCTTGCAGCCATAGAAACGGTTTGAAGTCCTGAAGAGCAGTACCTATTTACGGTCGTTCCGCCAACAGTAACTGGTAGGTTGGAGAGCACAGCTGCATTTCTTCCTATATTGTGACCCATAGGTCCCTCAGGATTACCGCAACCCATAATGACGTCCTCAACCGCCTCACCTGGTAAATTTGGGTTTCTCTCCATTAGGTTATTGATGATGTGTGCAAGCATATCATCTGCCCTTGTGATGTTAAATCCACCTCTGTGTGACTTAGCAAGACCCGTCCTTACGCTATCAACTATTACAGCAGTTTTCATTATTTTCTCCTTAAAAAACTTTTAACTAATACCTTAGATTTTGGCATTATATATGTCATTAATTAGCCTCTGCAAATTTAAACCAGCTAATTTTATTGCTTCTTATCAATTGTTAGATCTTTATACCATTTAGGAACAATATCAATTTTATATTCTTGGGCTTTTTTAAAAATATAGGGAATGGTAATTGGGCTAAAGGGCAGTACCACCAAAACACCTAGACCAAGATTTTTAAAATTCTCTGCCAACTGATCATTCGCCCTGGCTAGTTCATTCTCAGTGGCTCTGCCTTCTGCAAACTTAATATAGGTATCTAGCATTTTTTGATTCTCAGCATTTTCTGCTAAGAATAGTTCTTTTAGTTTTACCAGAAATTGTTCTATTTTTTTCATTTATATAAAAAAGCCCGGTAAACCGGGCTTTAGTTAGGTTAGGTTAACTTAGAAATTAACCCCAAAACTTATACCCATAGTCCTTGGATCATTATGGTTAGCAAATTTTGCTCCACCCTGAAGGTTACTTGCTTTGTAAATGGATTGAATTGATCGATCATCATCGATGTTCTTCACCCAAAAACCAATGTAGTAACTTTCATCATTCGGAGTATAGGTAAGCGTTAGATCCGAAAACTCAGTTTCATCAATTTCAAGTCCAGGATTATTGAAAATATCAGCAAACCTTGAATCCATCCAGCTGTATTGATATCCCAAAGTATAAATACCACCATCGACAACAAAGTCGTGTGTTATTCCTAAGTTGTAACTTAATTCTGGAATACCTGGAAGGGTGTTACCACCAATGGGTGTACTAGTTATTGCTGCATCAGGACAAAATACTTGGCCAAGCGGATTAAATGTTGGGACTGTACATGCGTATCCAGCAAACTTATAAACTGGACCCTTATCAGTAAAGCCAACTTGCATTAATCCATTACTTCCTGGGACTATTGAAGCCATCTTACCGGCATCTGCATCACCCCAAGGCAGTGCACCTGCTGGGATTGGGACTCTCATAGTTCCATTGGTAATATTTAGTGGATCGATCTGTGATTGACCGGAAGCTACCTCACTTTCAATGCTTGTGAAACTGAAATCAACTCTTGTGTTATCAGTTAACAAATAGGTAATTTGGCCCTCTAAACCCTCATTGGTTGCATCAAGGTTAGTATTTCTTGAGCCAGCATCGGTAATAGCTGAAACGATTTGATTGGTATGATCACCTGAGAAATAAATTAAGCTTGCAAGCATTCTGTCATCTAGGAACGAACCTTTAATACCAACTTCAATATATTCAACTTCCTCTTTCTCATAAGCATCAATTATTCCTTTTTCATTAGGGTTAGTACCCCCAGCTTTAACAGCTGTAGTGAAAGAAACAAAAGTCATTATGTCTTCAGATAAATACTGCTGCAGCGCAATCTTGTAAGAAGTATCATCGCTTTCTACAACATTTATCACTTTAGGATAGCGAACGAAATCTGTATGATTGGCTCCCGTTGCTCGTGCAGCTTTATAAAAATCTGTACCTGCACCAAGATCACCTAGGTCACTGAATTGGTTATTTGAGACGGTAAATTCATCTTGTCTGACACCTAAAGTAAGCTTAGTGGCTTCAGAAATATCAATGTAAGCCTCTCCAAAGATCGCAGTATTACTAATGCGACCATGATCATTACTAAAAAAACCTCTCATAGTTATAGGATTCTCATATTTCGGCAGTGCAAACAGTCCTTGCAATGCTGTGCCAAAAGCTGCCATATCACCAGCTGCAGCATTAGGTAATGCGCCTAATGAAAACGCAGTGTAAAACGGAACACCTCCATAGCCAGTAAAATCTGCACCCCCTGTAAAGCCAGGTATTACTAGTGAATTGTAGGGATGTTGAGCAAATGAGCCCATCATATTAACACCAGCACTTTGAACAAGATAGTCGTTTCTGTATGCTGAACCGTAGTCATACCAACCAACAACAAAATTTACTGGTCCATCAAGATCAGAGATATAAGTAATCTCTGATTGCGTAACATTTTGATCAACATTAGCAAATTCTAATTGCATAGGTTGTGTTACATACATCTGCAGTTGTCTTTGGCCCATATGGCTTCCTGGAGAAAACCCAAAGGTAGCTTCAAAACCAATTGGAGGTAATCCCATCACACCAAGCGTTCCTGGTAAACCACCAACCCCAACATTGTATTCATTATCTTGATGATGATAGTAATCTCTCTGATCATAGGAAACTTTAGCTTCTATTGTTCCTGATTCAAGCTCTTTAGAAAGCTTAATTTGACCAAATTGGAACTTCTGATTATGACGAGGATCAATGTTGTGATTTACTTCATCAATATCTTTTACTTGATAGGCACCTTGGTACATATCATATGTAGCAGATGGAATTAAGTTGGCAATTAAATAGAACGCGCCTCCAAAAGCACCTGCAGAGTGAGAGCCTTGACCCATTTGACCAAGCGTATAAGGGTCACAACCCATGAGCGGGTCTTTATCACAATAGATTTGACCGATATTAAATCTTTTATCTTCACCTTCGTTTACCTGATAAGTAAATTCAAGTAGGGTCGTATCATTAATGTCCCAGTCGATTGAAAGTCTGGCGTCCATTTGACTTCTGTCATCAACTTGATTTTTAGTATGAACGTTATAAACCCAACCATCACGATCATATGATTGCACAGCAATCCTAGTTCTAACGCTATCAGATAGAGGGATGTCTATAGCAGCTTGGAGGTGCGTAAGATCAAAATCTCCTAATCTTACTTTGGCATAGCCCCCGAATTCATTACCAGGACGTTTTGGAATATAGTTGATTAATCCTCCAACAGCATTTCTACCGTTTAAAGTCCCTTGCGGTCCTTTTAAAACTTCAACTCTGTCTAAATCTAAAAATCCAGCGTCAGATAAAATGGAGTTTGTAACACTATGGCCATTAATCGCTGAAACAACTGAATCGACAACCGATGCTCCAACTCCCGGAGGGCCAGATCCTCTAATATTAATGCTGATACCTGAACCTAGCGCTTTAGAATGAATTAAACCTGGTACTTGCTGTGACAAGCTTTGCAAATCAAATATTTGTCTTTCTTCAAGAGCTTCAGATGAAAGGGCCTCAATAGATATTGGTAGGTCCTGAGTAGAAGCTTCTTTTTTAGTGGTAGTAACAATGATCTCTTCGATAACTCTTTCTTGCGCAACAATTGGCAAAGCAAAAGAGCATACAAAGGCTAAACTTAATAATAATCTTTCCATTAGATTCCCCCCTTAAATGGATTCCTTTGGCTATGATATACCTTATTAAAAGAGTTCAGCAAGTTTTTGCAATATTTATTTATTAAAGTATTTGCATTGTTTTAAAGTAAAAATCAAATGACAAAAAAAGAGAAGGCGAAGCTCATTGTTAACATTTTAGATAAGCAATATCCTCAGACACCAATTCCACTTGATCATATTGATAATTTTACTTTACTAATAGCAGTTTTATTGTCTGCACAATGCAAGGATGAAAGAGTAAATCAAATTACTCCGAAATTATTTACTCAAGCAGACAATCCATTATCAATGTCAAAACTAACTCAAAAACAAATCTACAATATAATTAAGCCTTGTGGTTTAGGGCCGCAAAAATCCAAAGCTATAAAGGCTTTATCAATAATATTAGTTAAGGAATACAAGGGCGAAGTACCTGAAGATATTGACTTATTAGAAAAATTGCCAGGTGTTGGGCATAAGACTGCTTCTGTAGTAATGAGTCAGGGGTTTGGTCACCCTGCTTTTCCAGTTGATACACATATCCACCGTTTGGCACAAAGATGGAAGCTTACTAATGGTAAAAATGTTACGCAGACTGAAAAAGACCTTAAACGTGCCTTCCCAAAAGAGTCATGGAACAAACTTCATTTACAGATCATTTTCTGGGGGAGAGAATTTTGCCAAGCCCATCAATGCTTTGCTCTTGAGTGTAAGATTTGTAAAGCAATAAATCCGAAAAGAATTCGACCATTTGCCCACAAAAGACCTTAGATAAATTAGAATAATAACTTAATCAATTAAACCTATTTTTTGGAGTAATGATGAAATCTCATGCTGATTTAATTTTTTCTAATCCTACAGATATCGCAGGCTATGATGCAGATCTATGGCAAGCAATGAAGGATGAATCAACCAGACAGGAAGACCATATTGAACTTATTGCCTCTGAGAATTATGCCAGTAAAAGAGTGCTTGAGGCTCAAGGATCATTGCTTACGAATAAGTATGCCGAGGGTTATCCGGATAAACGATATTATGGAGGTTGCGAGTTTGTTGATGTCGCTGAATATCTTGCGATTGAGCGTGCTAAAGAGCTTTATCAAGCAGACTATGCAAACGTTCAACCGCATTCAGGCTCATCAGCTAATGCAGCTGCATTTCTAGCAATGCTCGAGCCCAATGATACCATTCTGGGTATGTCACTTGATCATGGCGGTCACCTTACTCATGGTGCAAAAGTGAATTTTTCCGGAAGGAACTACAATGCATTTCAATACGGGTTGCATCCGGAAACTCATGACATTGATTATGACCAGGTAAGAGATTTAGCAAAAAAACACAATCCAAAACTTATTATCGCTGGTTTTTCAGCATTTTCTGGAATTGTTGATTGGGAAAAGTTTGCAGAAATCGCTATTGAAGTTGGGGCTTATTTCTTAGTAGACATGGCGCATGTTTCAGGCTTAATTGCGGCTGGGGTCTACCCTTCTCCAATACCTTTTGCAGATGTTGTAACATCAACTACTCATAAAACTCTTAGAGGTCCAAGATCAGGCATAATTTTGGCTAAGAGTAACCCTGAGCTTGAAAAAAAGCTGAATTCAGCAGTGTTTCCTGGATCCCAAGGCGGTCCACTTATGCATGTTGTTGCTGCAAAGGCAGTGTGCTTTAAAGAAGCACTTGAGCCAGAATTTAAAATTTACATGCAGCAAGTAGTAAAAAACGCAAAAGTTATGTGCAAAACTATTATGGACAGAGGGATCGATGTTGTGAGAGGAAGTACGGATAATCATATTGTTTTAATGGACCTAAGATCGCATGAGATTACTGGTAAAGATTCTGAAGCAGCGCTTGGGAAAGCAAATATTACCGTGAATAAAAATACTGTTCCTAATGATCCACAATCACCATTCGTTACCTCAGGTATTAGATTGGGAACTGCAGCCATCACTACAAGGGGCTTTAAAGAAGAACAAACTGAGCAACTGTCTAACTGGATATGTGATGTAGTTCTTGATTTAGATAACCATAAGCAGATTAATAAGATTAAAGGAGAAGTTGAAGAGCTCTGTGCAGCCTTTCCTGTTTATAAGTAATGCATTGTCCTTTTTGCCAAGCACAAGATACCAAAGTTATTGATTCAAGACTGGTTGGCGATGGTTCTCAAATAAGGCGTCGAAGAGAATGTGAGCTTTGTCAGGCCAGATTCACAACTTTTGAGACAGCAGACCTTGCGCTCCCAAGAATAATAAAAAGTGATGGCGAAAGACAACCCTTTAATGGCACAAAACTTAAAGCTGGAATGTTGCGAGCGCTCGAGAAAAGACCTTTATCCTCTGAAGAGGTAGATGCAGTTTTTGGTAATGTCTTAACGCAGATTCGCCAACTAGGAGAAAGAGAAATTCCATCGAGAATGCTTGGTGAAATTGTAATGAAATCATTAAAGTCTGTTGATCAGGTTGCTTATGTAAGGTTTGCATCTGTCTATAGAGATTTTCAGGATATTGAGGAGTTTGCTCAGGAAATATCAACCCTTTCAAAGGAAAAAAAGCGAACTAAAACCCATAAAAAATGAGTTCGAAAGACTTCATTTATCAAACATTAGCTTTGGCAAAAAAAGGTAAGGGAAAAGTTGCACCAAATCCTATGGTCGGATGTGTCATTACTAAAAAAGGCAAAATCATCGGTGAGGGATGGCATAAAATCTATGGAAAAGAGCATGCTGAGGTGAATGCAATTAAAGATTGCCAAGCAAAATTCGGTAAAGATAAATCAAAAGTACTTCTCAAAGGCTCATGTTTTTATGTAAACCTTGAGCCCTGCTCAATAAAAAATAATACCCCTGCTTGCACTGACTCTATCATTGGTGTTCAAGCCGCAAAGGTTATCTGCTCAATAAAAGATCCAAATCCAAGAATAAATGGAAAAGGTATTAATAAGTTAAGAGCTGCGGGAATTAAAGTCGAAGTTGGAGCTGCCTCGAATGAAGCAAAAGAATTGAATAAAGTCTTTATTGTGAATCAAAAACTAAAACGTCCCTTTGTTACAATTAAATATGCTCAAACACTAGATCAAATGATCGGTTATCAAGCCAAAAGAGGCATTCAAATAAGCAATGCTCTTTCTAAGCAAGATGTGCAAAAAATACGTAAAGAGCATAGCTCAATACTAATTGGTGCTAACACACTTAGATTAGACAATCCTCGGCTGACTTCGAGACCGGAATCAAAAATTAAAATCCAGCCAGCAAAAATAATCGTTGGAAATAATTTTGGAAGACTCATTCAAAAAAATATTTTTAAAAACTTCTCTCATATTTTTTTTGTCACTTCAGAAAAAGTTAAGGTACCTGAGAAATATTCCAGCAAAATAACCTGCATTCAAACAAATAAGAGAAATGGATTGCAGAAACTTTTTAAAGAACTAATGTTAAGAGGTTATACCAGTATTCTTGTCGAAGGAGGAAAAGGCATAATATCTGCATTTATCAAAAAAGGATATTTTGATGAGCTCATCGTATATACTGCCCCAAGAATTTTGGGTAGTAAGGGTCTAAAAGCTATGGATGATAAAGCTGACAAGATTATTGATGCCGTTACAAAAGTTCATTCGATAGAAAATTTTGGTGAAGATATAAAAGTTACTTATATAAATAAGAAAGCTAATGGAATTTAATTCAACAGAAGAGTTAATTAAAGATATTAAATCTGGAAAGATGGTTATTCTTCTGGATGATGAGGATAGGGAAAATGAAGGCGATCTAGTATGTGCTGCTGACTCTGTAACGCCTGAGATAATCAACTTCATGGTATCAAAAGGAAGAGGCTTAGTTTGTCTAACCCTGTCACCCGAAAAATGTGATCAGCTCAACCTACCAATGATGACAAATTATAATCGTACCAAACATGGAACTGCTTTCACTGTTTCAATTGAAGCCGCAAGTGGTATCTCAACTGGAATTTCCGCATCAGACAGAGCTCATACTATTAAAGCTGCTGCAGCAAAAGATGCCAAACCATCTGACTTAGTTCAGCCTGGTCATATATTTCCACTGAGAGCTTCTGAAGGTGGCGTACTAAGTAGAGCAGGACATACGGAAGCTGCTTGTGACTTGGCAAAGTTTGCAAATAAGGGATCGGCTGGTGTGATTTGTGAAATTATGAACGAAGATGGAACCATGGCTAGACGAGATGATTTGATAGCATTCGCAAAGACTCATAAGCTTAAAATTGGAACTATTGCGGATTTAATTCATTACAGAACGCTTAAAGAAAAAACTGTTGAGAAACTTTATTCAAAAATAATAACCATTGAAGGAAAGAGTTTTAAGTTAAAAGCCTGGGAAGACTCAATTTTTCAAAACTTACATTTAACTTTTGAAGTTGGAAATATTAAGAAATCAGATGCACCTTTAGTAAGAGTTCATGTGCCGAATGTTCTTCATGACATGATTGGGATGGATGGTTTTGGAAAACGCATGAATATTAAGGAGGCCTTAAAAAAAATTCATGAATCTAAATGTGGCGTTCTGTTAATGATAGGAACTGAGCAAAAGAATCAATCAATCATGATGGACTTAGAGGGCAAAAAAAATGTCCCGCAACCTGAAACTAAGACGGTTGGCATTGGTTCTCAAATTTTAAAAGAATTGGGACTTACAAGAATTAAATTACTGGCTACACCAGTAAAGTATCCATCCATATCAGGATTTGATCTTGAAGTTATAGGATTTACGAAATGAGCGAATCAAGCTTTAATTTTCAAGCAGTAACAGCTGATCCCTCTTGGAAAATTGGGATTATAAAATCCAAATGGAATCATGAGATAATTAACATGCTTGCATCAGAAGTAGTCAACCACTTGAAGGCTTCTGGCATTAAGCTCATCGAGATTTGTGAAGTTCCAGGCTCATGGGAGCTTATTGCTGGTGCCCAAAAATTAATCAGCAAATGTGATCTTATTATCCCGCTTGGGGTAATTATCAGAGGAGAAACGACTCATTATGAATTGATCTCTGAAACAGTAACTCAAGGATTGATGGATCTTATGATTAAAAATGATAAGCCGGTGATCATGGGGCTTTTAGCTACGGAGAATGAAGAGCAGGCACTAAAAAGAGCAAACCCTGACAAGCTAAACAAGGGAAAAGAATTTGCCCAGTCAGCCCTAGAAATCCTTGCTCTTCGAAATAATTAATGGCCAAAAACCTCGCAAAGCATAAGGTCTCTGTAAAGACACGCGAGTGTATCATTCAAGCCCTTTATCAAAGCTTAATGGAACCTTCAAGCGTTGAGCTGCTGATGCAACAGTTCACGAAGGAAAATAATCCTAAAAAAATTAGTTTTGATTTATTGAAATCTAGACTTAAGTATTTTTTTACAAATGAAGAACAAATCATTAAATCACTTGATTCAAAAAACAAGGGTGATAATTATCAAGTAATTGATAAAGCAATCATGGCTTATGCGTTAATTGAAAGAGACCTTAAAGAGCTTCCAAAAGAAGTTATATTTGATGAAAGTATTAGGTTGGCTAGAAAATTCTCTAACGAAAGCGCCTATAAATTTATCAATGCAAAGCTAGACAAAATTTACGACTTATAGTTTAGGTAGATAGGGCTAGACCAGGCTCTATGTTCTACTGGCCCCATGCATTCTTCTGTCTTTCTATATCCTTCTTGGCATATTTTTGTTTGAATGCAATTTCCAAATTCATCAAATTCACATCTTAGTGGATCTGCTGATAGGGCCTGCGAAGCTTCCTCTATAGCTCTCACATAATAAATTGCATCTCTTTTACCAAATTTAAATTGTTCATCAGTGAACTCAATTTCACAGCTTGTATCATCACAATCAAAGACCATCCATGATTCAGTGACTAAATCCTGAATAGGTTCACCCGCAAATTGTTGCGGTAAGATTTTAACAATCTCAATCCTATCAATTTTTCTTCTTTCATTGCTCGGGTTATAGCATTCAAGATTACAAATTTTTTCAAGCCTTTCTTGACTGAGAGCCTGATCACTATAATCTGGACAGCCAGGTTTCTGGATCAGAGAACCGGCAGCTTTTACTTTGAACTTAGGTGATTCTGATGTAAATAATTCAGATCCCATATGATGGCGTGTATTGCTTTCAAAAGCATCAAACCATAAAAGTATTCTTGGACCAGAAGTTGCGTATGTTTCTTTGTTCTCCATAGCATCCCAAATATCTTCGCGTGATCTGGAGTTAGAGTGAACCGCAATCAATCCGCCGCTCATAAAATAAGCACTTTGACGCTCTGAATCAGTCACAATATTTAAATCGATAATGCTGGTTATTTCTCTATCCCCTCCAAATCTGAGGTATGTGGGTTCAAGCTCTCCTTTTGGTCTTCTGGTATCAGCTAAGAACTCTGATATGGGATCTGCCCATCCTCTTGCTTCAGTATTTCTATTTCTAAATAACTCTTTATACCCTGTTCCTGGTCGAGCATTATGATTATCGCTTGATCCCATAAACCCAAATTTAAATCGTTTTGGATTTTCTGGATCAGTAAAATCTCTCAAAGCCAAGATATATTGAGCAGATCCGAGAGGGCGATAATTAAATGCAGGCAAGAAACAATCCATGCATTGTCCTGCATTAATAAAATCATCACCCCTTGTCTCATTGACTGCCCCAAATCCTGCTGAACCCATGTTTGCTGCATAAGATTTTGTTTTTTCAGAGAGATCGTTGCAGGTTTTCTCATCTAGGCCTGCATCTTCACACCTTTGTGCCATGATTCTTCCTGCTTGTTGGCAGGTTGGTAAAAATTCTTCGGTTGCCTCAGGACAAAATAGATCTCCAGATTCATTTTCTATGGCATCACTCCAAGGTCTATATTCCTCACTGTTTCCATGCCCTGAGTAAATCTCAAATAAAAATTGAGATTCATCATCTTGATAATCGACAAGTTGCTTCATCCAATCTGAAGTTGCTGGCGTGTAATAACCCCATGTTGTTCCATGAGGAATAACCATATATGGAGTATCCCACTCCTTTAGCTTGGAAAATAAGATATTTGGATCCTCAGCTTCCTCATAACAATCTAATGGAAGGCTCTTTGAGGGGACGCCTCTTTCGCAAATTGGAGTGTTCTGTATTTCTTCAAAAAATTTATCAAAAGCAAAATATCTTTCTCTGTTATCAAGATCTAAGGTTGCGGGAACCAATGACATGGTCCATGGCAACCCTAGCCGCATCACTAACGGAGCAATACCTCCAGATCCAATTGCCCTAGGCGGCACAGCATCTTCTTCAGTATCTAAAAAGATGACATTCTTATGACCAAAGTGATTTTCAGGTACGTCACTCACTTGTGTCCACTCCCAACCGAGAAAGCTAACTAAATCATTTGTCCCTTCTGCAATGTTATTACATTGACGAATACTCTCTTTAGTATCTAACCACTTTCTTGGTGTTGACG
>QOPE01000028.1 GCA_003331565.1 SAR86 cluster bacterium
CTATTGAAGGATTTGATACCAGTATTCTGTATTCTGTTGATACAGATTTTGGTGAGTTTTCTGCAAAATTTGTGAATGTTCATTACGATACTAAAAATCAAGAGGCCGGAGGTGATGGTGCTCGTCTAAGTGAAGCTGCTAACGGTGGTGTGCTCGATGGAATAGCAGAGCCGCGCGGCGTAAATGATTTACTAGGACGTAATGGATCTATAGAAGATAAGTACACAATGAAGCTTGGGTGGAGAAATGGTCCCTATGAAGTATTCTTATCAGGAACGCAATGGGGAGATTTTGTTGAAACTGGCAACTCAGAAAAAACTCCTGAGGGCACAGTTTATTGGCCTGTTGATTCTATGAGGGTGCTAAACCTCACTTTGGGATATAAGTTTGATAATGATCTTAGAGTAAGGCTTCAAGTTAAAAATCTTGAAGATGAGAGAGCTCCTTTAGCAGATGAGGCATATGGTCAATTCTGGGCTGATCTGCATACAGATTATGGTAGAAATTTCACTGTGGAGTTTTTCAAAAAATTCTAATACCATTAAATATTGTTAACTTAATTAAGGGAGCGCATGCTCCCTTTTTTATAATGAAAAAATTATTAATCTTAGTTGCCCTATTTCCATTTGCTATTTTTGCAGATGAGGACGTTTTTAATTTTTCAACTGCATCTATTTTAGATGTTCCAGTTTTTTATGTGGCTCCCAATAGGATCAATAAAGACACTAGGCTAGTTGTAGTGATGCATGGACGAAAGAGAAATGCAGAGGAGTACAGAGACCAGTGGGTTGATTATGCTAAAGAATTAAATCTTGTAGTCATTGTTCCAGAATTTAGTGAAGATAAATTTCCAGGTGTGCACACATATAATTATGGAAATGTGTTTAATGCGGATGGGCAAAAACAATCGATTGAATCTAGACTGTTCTCATTGATTGAGCCGTTAGTAAAAGAATCATTGAATAGGTTTAAAGTACGTTCTGATCATTGGGGGATATACGGGCATGGTGCTGGTGCTCATTTTGTTCACAGATATGTCATACACAACCCGCAATCCAGTTATACCCTTGCTATAGCAGCAAATTTAGGTTGGTATCTAACCATGACAGACAAAGATTGGCCTTTTGGTTTAAATAAGTCAGGTATCTCAGATACTATGCTCAAAGATGCTTTTAATAAGTATTTCCTACTAATGCTTGGCATGAGTGATGTGTCTACAAAACCTAACACCCCTTATGTTGCAAGTATATTTGATAAGGTAACTGATCAAGGTAAGCATCGATTGGAGCGTGGCAGAAATTTCTTTAATGGAGTATTAATGAAGTCGAAGGAGTTAGATGCTTTTTTAAAATGGGGTTTGGTTGAAGTGCCTACAAAAGATGGCCATAGCAACACAAAACAAATGGTTCCTTTTGCAGCTGAACTTTTTTATGAAAGGCTTAAATAATGCAGGCTTATAAGAAAAAAGGTTTTTGGATAGGTGTTTCTTTGTTTGTTTTATTTAATTTATTACCGCCTCCTAGTGGGTTAAGCGAGGCGGGTTGGATTGTGGCCTCAGTTACAGTTTTGATGGCTGCTTGGTGGGCAACTGAAGCAGTTCCTGTTGCTGTAACTGCCCTACTGCCTTTAATCTTATTTCCACTACTGGGCGTTACTGACATAAAAACTACAGCTTTACCCTACGCTAATCCAAACGTTTATTTATTTATGGGTGGCTTTATTTTAGCTCTTGGAATTGAAGCATCTGGATTACATAAACGCCTTGCATTGCAAATGCTTGTTCTCGTCGGTAGCAGTGGTGCAAAATTAGTTGGTGGCTTCATGTTAGTCTCAGCTCTTATAAGTATGTGGGTAATGAATACCTCGACTACATTATTGCTGCTTCCAATTGGGCTTGCAGTCTGTGCTTCTGTTGCTTCTTCGATTCCAAACATGGGCGCAAGCGAAAGAAAAAGTTTTGAAGTTGCGCTCTTACTTGGGATTGCATATGCAGCAACGATTGGAGGAATGTCTACTCTAGTTGGTACTGCACCTAATATTATTTTTGCTGGATTTATGCAAGAAACCTATAACATTGAAATATCATTTATTGATTGGATGAAACTTGGAGTACCGCTGTCCTCTCTGATGTTGATAGCCTCATGGTATGCCCTAACAAAAATAGTATATCCAGTTAAGTTTGAAGCAACTATTGAGACTAAAGCGAAGCTTCAAAGCATGTTAGATGATTTAGGTGCATTGACTAAAGATGAAAAGAAGGTTTTATGTATTTTTATTCTTGCTGCTCTAGCATGGATGTTTAGAAAATTAATTAATCAAATTCCAGGTTTTGAATTGCTCACAGATGCTGGTGTTGGGTTATTTATTGCTTTATTGTTTTTTATCATCCCCTCTTCGATGCATAAAAAAGATCTTTTAACTTGGGATCAAGCTAACAAACTCCCATGGGGACTTCTAGTATTATTTGGTGGAGGCCTTTCGCTGGCTGCACAAATTGGATCTTCAGGTCTTGGTCTATGGATTGGAGAAGGATTATCCGTTCTTCAATCAGTACCTCCGATAATTCTTATACTATGCGTTGCTACTTTGATAATATTTTTAACAGAAATTACCTCCAATGTTGCAACAACCAGCACCTTCTTACCAGTTGTAGGTGCAGTGGCCATTTCCATTGGAGTATTACCAATATCACTTACAATTCCGGTTGTATTGGCTGCTAGTTGTGCATTTATGCTGCCTGTTGCAACTCCACCTAATGCAATTGTTTTTGGCTCTAATAAATTTAGTATCCCAGATATGATAAGGGCTGGTTTTGCCTTAAATATCATTGGAATTCTTCTAGTTACAATATTTGCTTATTATGTTGCGCCAAATATCTTTTAACTTTGTCTTCTTTTTATTAAGCCTAGGCCTATATGGTCAAGAAAGCTATATTGATTATCGCTCTCCCTTTCATCCGGTGGTGGGCAATTCTGGAATGGTTGTCTCTCAAAATAAAGAATCATCTGATATAGGTATTGAGATATTAGAAATGGGTGGCAATGCAATTGATGCTGCTGTCGCGGTCGGATTTTCTCTTGCTATTACACTTCCACGAGCTGGAAATTTAGGCGGCGGGGGTTTTCTTTTAGTTTATTTAAAAGAGAAGGATGAAATAATTTCAATTGATTATCGAGGAGCATCTTCAAAAAATGCAGACTTATTTCAAATATTTAAAAAAAGTCTCCCAGATAATTATGAGGATATAAATAGAGATTTAGTTCGTTATGGATATTTTGCCTCAACAATTCCTGGAACAGTTGCTGGCCTTCTAGAAGCTCATGAGCGTTATGGAAAATTATCCTTGAATAAGATTATTGCGCCTGTAATTAACCAAGCCAGAGAAGGAATCATAGTTTCTTATGATTTACATCATGCCATTAAAAGTGCTCCGCAGCTTTATAGTGATCCTGAATCAAGAAGAATATATTTTAGCAATGAAGCACCATTAGCCATTCATTCTTTAATGAAAAGACCTGATTTGGCTGATACATTGAGTTTAATTGCTAAAAATGGAAAAGATGGTTTTTATCGAGGCGAAATAGCTCAGAAAATTGCTAAGGCATTTTCAGATAATAAAAGTTTTATTAATCTGGATGATTTGGCTAGTTACAAAGCAAGAATTCAGACACCTATCTCAACAAAATATAGAGGAAATACTGTTTTTACCCAAGGCCCGCCATCAGGGGGTGGTGTAGTCTTAATAAATGCACTGAATGTGCTTGAATCATTTAATTTAAATAAATACAAAGAAAATTCAGCTGTCACATATCATTTAATTGCTGAGGCATTAAGAAAAGGTCATCATGCAAGATCAAGGAATGTTGGTGATCCTGAATTTTATGATGTTCCAATTAGTAGTTTAATTGATAAAAAACATGCTAGAGAGCATGCTCAAAAAATTAAATTCAATACCGCTTTACCTGCCAGTGAGATTAAGCCTATTGAGGTAATCAATGAAAGCAGAGATACAACTCATTACTCAATTATTGATAAGGAGGGAAATGCTATATCAAATACATACACACTTGGATATTCATTTGGTTCGGGTGTAACAATTCCAGGAACTGGTATTTTGATGAATAATCAAATGAACAATTTTGCCTTTAAATATGGTGATGCTTCAGAAATAAGCAGAAGCAGTAGTCCAGGCAATAAATTTGAGCCCGGAAAACGCCCAATGAGTACAATGAATCCGGTAATAGTGAAAAATAAAGATAATGTCGTATCTCTTATCACAGGGTCGCCTGGTGGCTCATTTATCCCTGCCGCTGCTCTAAGAGTAATATCAGGCATTATTGATTTTGACTTGGATATAGGTGAAGCAACGATGCTTCCGAGAATTCATAAAGATTGGCCCTATTCTGGATTAACACATGAGTCCTCAGTGAGCTCAGACATAATTTCCATACTTAATAAATTAGGCCATGAAGCTGAAGAATCCAAAACTATGGGTAGCACACAAAGTATTCATTTAGTTGAGAACATCCGTTATGGATATGCTGATTTAAGAAGACCTAATTCTGGAGTAGCAATCCAAATTGATTAAAGCAATTTCATTTATATTTAAAAAACCTTCATTATCGCAAGATCAGTTTATAGAGCATTATGAAAATTCTCATGCTCCACTGGCAAGATCAATTTTAGAATTTAGTCATTATGAAAGAAATCATATTTTAAATGTTTATGATGACAATCCGAGCTGTATAAGCATTTTCAAGTACAGCTCAGAAGAATTGTTAAAAAAAACTCAAAAAATACTTCAGGATTATCCAAAAGATTTAAAAGAAGATGAATTGAAGTTCATGGATTTTGACAAAAACTATTATCACTTTGTCGATGAAGAGATATTATCTATAAAAAAATTTAAATATAAGGTTTTTTCAAAAAAAGAAATCCATAACGATCAGTTACATGGGCTCTCTATTAATAAGCTAACAGATCAAGATAAAATTATATTTGAATATGGAAGTGAGCTAGATTTATCCACTCAATTTGAAACTAATACAGTTTATTTTTGTAGAAATTATTCTTCTTAATCGTTAAGGTCAATAGCTTTTTTTATTCTTGCAAGAGAAACCTCTTTACCAATCAAAGAAAGTGTTAATCCCAAAGATGGAGATTTTGTTGAGCCAACCAAGGCAACTCTTATTGGCTGATTCAGTTGCGGTGTTTTAAGATCAAGGTCTTTTTGGCATTTTGCAAGCACCTCATCCAATTGATCTTCACTCCATGGTTCGATTGATTCTAACTGTCTTACTACAAACTCCAAAATAGGCTTTGACCCAATAAGAAATTTATCAACAGATTTTTGATCATATGTCTTAATATCTAAAAAGTATGGAATTAAATCTTGAGTAATTGAAGCCAAAGTAGGTGATGAGGTTCTTAAATGAGAAATTATTTCTTTCCAATTATCCTTTGACTCAAGACTGATATTCTCTTTTTTTAAATAAGGTTTTAGATGATCAATAAACTCTTCTAAATCTAAATTAGCTAAATGGTTGGTATTTATCCAATCAAGTTTTTTAATATCAAAAACTGCTCCGGCTTTTTGAACTTCCTGCATTCTAAAGTCATTAATTAAGTTATCTAGATAAAAGATTTCTTTGTCGCCTTTAGACCACCCAAGTCTTGCCAACATATTAACCATTGAGGATGGTAAATATCCTGAAGCTATATATTCATCAAGACTTGTAACAGCATCCCTTTTTGAAAGCCTTTTTTTATTTTCTCCAAGCACTAGAGGTAGATGAGCATATTCCAGAGGAGGCAGTCCTAGAGCTTCTTGTATATGGATTTGTCTGGGAGTATTGCTCAGATGGTCTTCACCTCTAATAACAGTTGTAACTCCCTGAGCAGCATCATCAACAACATTACACAAGTGATACGTTGGATTGCCATTACTTCTCAATAAAATAAGGTCATCTAACTCACAATTATCAAATATTACCTCACCTCTTACTAAGTCATTAAACCTAACTTCGCCATCCCTAGGTGTCTTAAGTCGTAACACTGTATTTTCAGACTTGCAAAGATTTCTATCTCTACATTTACCGTCATACATTGGCTTTTTTCCAGCCTTTTGTTGTTGATTCCTAAGGTTTTCAAGCCTCTCAGGCTGACAATCACAATAATACCCTAAACCTGAATTAACAATTTTTTGAGCAGCACTTAAATAGAGATGCCCTCTTTGAGATTGTTTAACGGGATCTTCATCTGGGGCTAAGCCAATCATTTGTAATCCATCTAATATATTTTTCTCAAATTTTTCTCTTGATCGCTCTTGATCAGTATCTTCAATACGAATAAGAAATTTGCCATCATTTTGTTTAGCGTAGATATAGTTGTATAACGCTGTACGAACTCCGCCTATATGTAAGTTTCCAGTTGGGCTTGGTGCAAACCTTGTAACAGTCATGATTGATTCCACAATGTAGTGATATTGTTTTGAGATTCAATCTCATTCAATCTTTTTTTATGCTCAGATATGTCATTGGAATTAGCTTTAAAAGAAGGGATATCAATATCACTTTTTATTATCTCGTCTGTGATCCCCTCCTCATTAGCCTCAGAACTTAAATTACTGCTGAATTCAAACTTTGATTGTCCACCAGTTAAATGGAAATAAACGTCAGCAAGAATATTTGTATCAAGCATTGCACCATGATGGGTCCTATCATAATTATTAATATCAAAGCGTTTAGTAAGAGCATCAAGTGAATTTCTTTGGCCAGGATACTTTTCCCTTGCAATTACAAGCGAATCCTCTACTTCACATATTTCTTCTAACCTAGGATAGCTTGAAGAAATTAGGTTAAGTTCATTATTAAGAAAACCAAGATCAAAAGGTGCGTTATGAATGATTAATGTGCTGTTATTAATAAACTCTAAGAACTCATCAGCAATGTCAGAGAATTTGGGTTTATCTATTAGGTCTTTGTTTGAAATTCCATGGACTTTTTGTGCTTCCTCATCAATGAGTCTTTCTGGATTTAAATATACATGAAAATGATCATCCGTTTTCTTTCTATCCTCTAGTAACAAAGCCCCTATTTCAATTATTCTGTGACCTTGTTCAACTTCTAAGCCTGTTGTTTCAGTATCGAGGACGATAAATCTTTTACTCATAAATTTTCAATGCCTCGATTTGCTAATTCATCAGCTTTTTCATTTCCTGGATTTCCAGAGTGACCTTTAACCCACTCCCAAGCAATATTATGTTTATTAACCAACTTATCAAGCTGAATCCATAAATCTTTATTTTTAACATCCTTTTTATTTGCAGTTTTCCAATTATTTTTTTTCCAATTATGAATCCATGTATTAATGCCATCCATTACATACTTTGAATCTGTAAAAACTTTGATAGAACATGGCTCCTTAAGAGCATTTAACCCTTCAATAACCGCTCTGAGTTCCATTTTATTATTAGTCGTATCAACTTCTCCACCATACAACTCTTTAAATTCCTCTTGATAGCTCATTAAAACACCCCAGCCACCGATTCCAGGATTACCCCTACAAGCTCCATCTGTATAAATAATTACGTCTTTCATGCGTTAAAATATAGTAATGTTAAAGATTTCTTATATCCAAGCTTATAGTGATAATTATATTTGGTTAATTCAAACTAATGAAGGAAATACTTTAGTTGATCCGGGCGATGCAGGCCCAGTTCTAGATTTTATTCAAAAAGAAGAAATAGAAATCAATGATATATTGATAACGCACCATCACTTTGATCATGTTGGTGGCCTTAAAACACTCAAATCACTAATAAAGGGATCAATCATTGGTCCAGAAAGTAAAAATATTAATGACTTAGATTACAAAGTTAAAGATGGCGAAACAATCAATACAATAGGTTTAGAATTCTCTGTAATTGAAATTCCTGGTCATACTCTTGATCACATTGCATTTTTTTCAAATACAGAAAAGGAAGTACTTTTCTGTGGTGATACTATTTTCTCAGGAGGTTGCGGCAGAGTTTTTGAAGGCACTTTTGAACAAATGAATAACTCAATCAATATCCTTTGCCGACTACCAAAGTCGACAGAAATATACTGCGCGCATGAATATACTCTCTCAAACTTAATATTTGCAAAGCAAGTTGAACCTGAGAATGATGAATTGAATCATTATTATGATGAAGTCATTATGATGAGAGAAAATGATATTTCTTCAATTCCAACAACATTAAATAGAGAACTGCAAATTAATCCATTTTTAAGAGTTTCTAATGCTAGTCTAAGAGAATCCATCAGTGATAAACTTAACGATTCAGTGCAATTATCTGACACTGAAATATTTAAGTTTCTCAGAACATGGAAAGATTCTTTATAGTATTTTTTACTCTTATTATTACTTACGGCTGTTCCAACTTTAATATAATTCCTGCAAGGCCCTATGTAGATATTGAGCCATCCAAAGAAGTATTAGTTCCTGAAGTTAAATACATAAATATTTGGGATAGAATTTTTAAAGAAAATAATTTCGTAGATGATCCTCTTCCAAATGAAACGGAAAGATATGTAAAAAGGTTCATAAAAAATAAGAAGCACTTTAATGAGTTAATTTTAAATGGAGAGTATTACTTATTTGAAGTTCTCGAGGAGCTTGATCGGTATAGGCTTCCATCAGAGTTTGCATTACTTCCTTACATAGAAAGTAACTATGATCCTTTTTCAATATCGTCATCTGGTGCCGTGGGCTTATGGCAGCTTATGCCAACAACGGGTAAGATTTATAATTTAGAAAAAACCTGGTGGGTTGAGGCGCGTCATGACCCAATTGAATCAACAAAGGCAGCAGTAAAATATCTTGCATACCTGTTCAACAGATTTGATAGGAATCCTACTCTTACATTAATTGCCTATCACGCTGGTCCTACCTATTTAGAAAAACAAATAAGGATCCTTGAAAGTCGAGGTAGAGAAGTTACTTTGAATAACCTTAAGCTATCAAAAGAAAGCTTCAATTATGTTCCAAAGTTTTTGGCCATTAAAAAAATTATTAAAAACCCATACAAATACGGTATAAATCTGCCTAACATTCCAAATCAGAAAGTAATAGATAAAATACAGATTGAGGGTCAAGTGGAGATGCTCCCATTTAGTGAATTTACTGGGGTAACGCCAGAATTTTTGTACCAGCTTAATGCTGGTTATACAAAGTGGGCAACACCCCCAACAAATAATACTGTTTTATTTTTACCTATTGAAAGATTGGAAGCTATTAAGCAGGACATAGATGATTATTTTCAAGAAAATCCGATAAGATGGATGACTCATAATGTGTCCTCTGGTGAAACTTTATGGGACATAGCAAAGCTTTATGATGTAGCTGTAGATGATTTAAAATTGGTAAATTCTAAATCAAGTCAGAGCCTTCTCTCTATTAATGAAACATTATTAATACCATTAGGAGATCCTAAAATTACAACTTTTATTCCATACCAAACTCATATTGTGAGTGAAGGAGATACCTTGTGGAGTCTAGGAAGAAAATATGACATAGCACCAATTGAAATTGCCAGAAATAATCAATTATCTATCAATGGCGTACTCTCTATTGGCGTTGCTTTAAATATTGGTACAGGGAATATTGCAAGATCGATGCAGGCTAAAAAACGCTCGATTCTTTACAGCGTTAAGCAGGGTGACAACTTATATAAAATTTCTGAATTATTTAATATTGAGATAAGCGAAATAATGGAGCTTAACAATTTATCTTCTAATGACTTAAGTCCTGGACAAATATTAAAGCTGATAATCAGTGCAATTTAAATTAATCATCTGAGGTTTTTGGGTCTAAAGCATCTCGTAAGCCATCACCAAAAAAATTTAAAGCAAACAAGGTAATAGTAAAGGTTAAAGCTGGATAAATTAGAAGCCATGAGAACTCTTCCATTGACTCGACTCCATAACGAATTAGGGTACCCCAACTACTCATAGGTGGTTGAACACCTAATCCAAGAAAACTTAAAAATGCCTCTAAAAGCATAACTTGCGGAATCGTTAAAGTTGCATATACAGCAATGGGTCCTAAAATATTCGGAAAAATATGTTTTCTAAATAAACGAATATTTGGCACTCCCATAGCTTGAGCAGCCATAACATATTCTTGATTTTTTATATTTATGACTTGGCCTCTTACAATTCGTGCCATCGTCAGCCACTCCACTGCTCCAATTGCCATAAATAATAACCATATATTTCTTCCAAAAATGACCATCAATAAAATAATGAAAATAATAAAGGGAAGACCATATAAAACATCGACAATTCGCATCATCACTGAATCAACTCTACCACCAAAATAGCCAGCGACAATTCCCCATGTGACTCCAATCACTAATGCAACAGCTGTGGCTACAAATCCCACTAAAAGTGAGACACGTGCTCCGTATAAGATTCTACTGAGCAAATCTCTTCCCAATGTATCAGTACCAAGCAAATACTCTGGAGATGGTGGCGTCGCCCCAAGCTCTAGATTTTGATATGCGTAAGAATGGGATGCTAAAAAAGGTGCAAAAATTGCTGCTAGAATTAAAATTGCAAGTATGCAGGCGCTTATCACAGCAGCTTTATTATTGATTAATCGTCTATAAGCATCACTCCACAATGATTCATTATTCATTGATTGTTACCTCTGCTTTGAGGATTAGCCAATAGCAAGGCAAGATCAGAGAGTAAATTAAAAATAATGATTAGGACGGAAAAGAAAATTGTTGTTCCAAGAATCATTGTGTAATCCCTATTAAAAGCTGCTTCTACATAAAACCTCCCTAATCCTGGAATTTGAAAGATGGTCTCTACAACAAAAGAGCCTCCGATCAGTCCAGCTGCTGCGGGACCTAAAAAAGAAATAACTGGAATAAGACCACCTCGCATTGCATGACCAAATACAACCCTAAATTCTGATAAGCCCTTAGCACGTGCAGTTCTAATATAGTCTTGATTAAGTGTTTCAAGCATACCGCCCCTACTCAACCTAGCAATATAAGCTGCATATGCAGCACCCAGAGTTACAGATGGAAGAATCTTGTCACCGGGCAAAGAATCCCACCCAGAGACCGGAAGTGCTTCTAAGTAAATTCCAAAATATAAAACCAACAGTGGCCCAAGTAAAAAGGTTGGCATACAAATTCCAATCATTGCGACTGTCATAGGAATATAATCAAAAAGTGTATTTCTTTTAACAGCAGCTAGAACTCCAGCAGAAATACCAATAGTGATAGCTACAATGATTGCATAAAATGCTAATTCTAATGTTACCGGAAAGCCTGTAAAAATCATTTCAGTAACTGATCGACCTGGGTATCTAAAGGAAGGACCAAAATCGCCTTGTAAAAGATTAACCATATAATCTTTGTACTGTACTAAAACTGGTGCATCTAGATTGTAGACTTCATTTAAATTTTTAAGCACTTGATCAGGCAATGTCTTCTCAGCATCAAAGGGACCACCAGGTGCCATTCTTATTAAGAAAAATGTAATTGAGGTTACTATTAAGATTACAGGAATAGCAATCAACAGACGTCTAAAAAAGATGCCAAGCATATCAGTCTCTTTGGAGGTACACGAATTTAGGGTGATGAACATCAAGGATGTTTGGATGCCATCCTTTTACATCTTGACTTAATTGATATTGTCTAACGTATGTATAAATCGGAATTATCGGCATCTCATCAATTAAAAGCCTCTCAGCTTCCATAAAAACTTTATAACGCTCCTCTTGATTGTTGATAGAATTTGCAAGCTCTATCAGTCGATCATATTCTGAATTTTCCCAACCTGTTTTATTGTTACCTCGGTTAGGTCGCAAAGTATCAAGAAAAGTATTTGGGTCCTCATAATCTCCTATCCAACCTGCTCTAGAGACCTGAAAATCCCCAACCATTTCTCTTGCCAAGTAGACCTTCCAGTCTTGGTTCACAAGTTCAACATTGATACCAAGATTTTGTTGCCACATCTGTTGAATTGCTAATGCAATTTTTCTATGTCCTTCTTGAGTATTAAATAATATCTCTAACTTCGGAAAGCCCTCACCATTTGGGTAACCAGCCTTAGTAAGTAAAGTATTTGCTAAAACTGGATCAAAGGGAACTTCAGTATCGGGATAGTAGTTTGCTGAACCTGGAGGCGTGAATGAATAAGCCGGCTTTTGACCGCACTTCGAAACTTTTTCTACAATCTGAGTTCTGTTAATTGCGTATGCCAAAGCTTTTCTAACGTTGACGTTCTTAAGCACCTCATTAGTGGTATTAATTCTATAAAAGTAGGTTCCCATATAGGGATCAATGCGTAAGTTCGGATTATTCTCTTCAAGATAAACAGGACATTTTTCTAGTGGCACTACATTTGTTACATGAAGTTGTCCGGCTCTAAACATTCTGTCTTCGGTTGATTCATTGGAGACAGGATAAAAATGTATTTCATTTAACCTTACCTTGCTTGCGTCCCAGTAAGTAGGACTCTTTTCAACAACAATTTTTTTGTTAAGCTCCCAACTTTTTAGATTAAACGGTCCGTTGCAAACAAAATTTCCAGGCCTAGTCCACTTACCATTCCTATCATCGATTGAACCGAATGCAAGGACGGTATCCTTATGCACCGGATAAGTAGAATAATGTGATAAAAGTTTTATAAAAAACGCTGTCGGCGAATGAAGCTCTACTTCTAAAGTCTTATCCGAAATAGCTTTGATTCCTACTTGGTCAAAATCGGTTATTTCTCCCTGATGAAACTCTTTTGCATTTTTAACATAATAAAGCATATCAGGATATTGAGATCCTAAAGATGCTGTTAAGATCCTTTGCCATGACCAAACAAAGTCTTCTGCTGTAACGGGCTCTCCATTTGACCAACTTGCATCTTCATGAATATTAAAGATATAAGTTTTACCGTCTTGAGAAATTTCCCAAGATTTTGCAACCCCGGGTAGATTAGGTCCGCCTTTAGGATTATTAATTGTTAATCCCTCGCAAAGAGCAGTCAATAAATGATTTTCAGGAACACCTGTAACGATATGCGGATCAATACCTTGAGGCTCAGTGCCATTACCAAAATGAAACACTT
>QOPE01000029.1 GCA_003331565.1 SAR86 cluster bacterium
AGTGGAAGTCTTATCCCGCAATCAATCTTATGCATTTTTTTTAACATCCACTTTACTGGTATTGGATTAGATTCAACAAATAAAAGTTTAAAAAGTTTTTTATATCTTTGATTTACTTCTTCGGCATCTTCGAAGCTACCATTAAGTAAGGTAACTGCAATCTCAGCAACTTGGGATGGGATAACATTGGCTGCAACTGAAATCACTCCATCGCCACCACTTTTCATAAAATCAAAAAAAGTCGGATCATCTCCAGATAAAATATAAAAGGGTTTTGAAGAATCCTTTGCCATTTCAATTAGAGCTTTGTATCTCTTTGGATCATCCACTGCTTCTTTTATTCCAACAATATTTTCATGGTGAATAAGCTTATTTACTGTATTAGGCTCTAAATCACATGCGGTTCTCGAAGGAACGTTATATAGAATATTTTTAATATCTGCACTATCAGCAATTTTAATATAATGTGCTTCAAGGCCCAGCTGACTGGGCTTGTTATAATAAGGCGTAACCGATAAAGCAAACTTATATCCAAGTGAGCTTGCTGCCTGACTAAGCTCGATTGCTTCATCGGTAGAATTGGCTCCAGTTCCCGCGATTGCAACCATTTTATTATCGATGTAACTGATAGTTTTTTCTAAGACTTTTACATGATCATTAAAGTTAAGTGTTGCTGATTCACCAGTAGTGCCAACGGACACAAGGCCATGAGTACCACTTTCAATATGCCATTCCACCAATTCCTTCAATGCAGAAAAGTCAATCTCACCATTACTCTTCATAGGAGTAACAAGTGCTACAAAACTACCTTTTAATTCTTGCATGATTGATCATTTCAGTAAAAAATAAGGATTAATTATAAAGGACTTAACGATGTCAAAAAATCTAACTGGAAAAAAAATGCCAAAATTTAAAGCTTATGCAACTGGTGAGAATGAAATTAGTAGTGCTGATTTTGAAAATAAAAATTTAGTAATTTATTTTTATCCAAAAGATAGTACACCTGGATGCACTACAGAAGGTCAGGACTTTAGGGATAACTACAAGAAATTTAAAAAACTAAATACTGAAATTTTGGGTGTATCAAGAGATTCAATCAAATCTCATGAAAATTTTAAAGCAAAGCAGTCTTTTCCATTTGAGTTATTGTCAGATCCTGATGAAAAGGTCTGCAAAGCCTTTGATGTCATGAAAATGAAATCAATGTATGGGCGTGAATATATGGGGGTTGATAGGAGCACCTTTCTTATCAATGAAAAAGGAAAAGTTATAAGAGAATGGAGATCTGTTAAAGTTAAAGGACATGTTGATGAAGTCCTTGAATCTGTAAAAAATCTTTAACCCAAACTAGGCCATGCATTCCATACAGCTTTAATAAAAGTAGCTATAGGTATGGCAAAAAAGACCCCCCAGAAACCAAAAATTCCTCCAAAAACAAAAACTGCGAGAATGATGAAGAAAGGATGAAGTTTAACTGCATCGGAAAAAAGTATTGGAACAAGCACATTCCCATCTAAAATTTGAAGAAGTATATAAGCACCGATTAGCATCCAAAAATCAAAAGTTAGCCCAAATTGCAACAAACCAATAATTGCAACAGGAATGGTAGCGATAAAGGCTCCTAAAAAGGGTATTAAGACTGAGAAACCAACTAGTACAGATAGCAGAGCAGTATATTGCAGCCCAAATAAACTAAAAATTATTGCTGCTGCAAAACCTACAATTATTATTTCAATTGATTTGCCTCTAACATAATTACTCAATTGACCATCCATCTCCTCCCAGATATTTGAGAGCATTGGACGATTTTTTGGAAGAACAACTAAAACAGAATTAATTACAGACTTTCGATCAAAGAGCAAGAAAAATACAAGTATTGGAAGCATCACAATATTTACTGCTAAAGTTATAGTATTTTGAATTCCAGTAATTGAATAACTTAAAAAGTCCTGCGAGGCCTCAGATAATTGATTTGAGAAATTTTGAAGAACTATTGATATCTGATCTGAAGTCACAAGGTCGGGATATCTTTCAGGAATAGTTGCAACAAAAGCTCTCAAGCTTAGAAACCATCCAGGCACCTCATTAATTAAATTTTGAATTTGGGTATAAAGCAAGGGTATCAACCAAACCATCAATAAAACACCAATTAATAAAAACAATCCAAATGTAACAATTAATGCAGGCCAATGAGGCATCCCATAATTTTCTAGTCGTGTTTGGAGCCCAACAAGCAAATATGCAAAAATTAAACTTATTAAAAAAGGAGTTAAAATTTCACCTAAAAAAATAAGCAACAGTAAAGAAACTGTAAGTAAAACAGTAAAAGTTATTGTTTCTTCATTAGAAAAAATATTTTTTAACCAATTATTAATTTCAGTGAACATACTTATAATTTATGCTGTAGTAAACATATTATTTTAAAAATAAGAGTGATGTTAGCTATTCATGTAAAAAAAATAAAGCTTTGGGCTTTTTTAGTCCTAACAATTCCACTAATTTCATTATCGATTAGTTCTCAGGATGGAGATCTTGATATCCCAGCGATTGGAGATAGGGTCTCTGGAGTTGTATCGCTGGAACAGGAAAAAGTAATTGGTAGTCAGTTCTTGAAACAAGTTTATGCTCAAGCTCCAATTATTAACGATCCTCTTATTCAAGAATATACTGAGCTGCTAATTTATAGGATTTCTGAAACCTCCCTTGTTAAAGATAGGGATTTTAAATTGGTGCTAATTGACGATAGATCATTGAATGCTTTTGCGGCACCAGGAGGAATCATCGGAGTTAATGCAGGTTTGTTTATTCATGCTGATAATGAAGGTGAATTTGCATCAGTAATAGCACATGAATTAGCTCATGTAAGTCAGCGACATTTTGCAAGAGGTATCCTTAGGGGACAAGATACAAGCTTAGCTTCAGCTCTTGTTTTAATTTCAAGTATTGCCTTAGCAATAGTATCTAATAATCCTACTGCATTCATAGCAGGCCCTGCAGCGCTTGCTCAGGAACAATTACGGTATAGTCGTGTTTTTGAAAGAGAAGCGGATAGATTTGGCTTTAATAACCTTATTAACGCAGGATATGACCCTAAATCAATGGGAGAAATGTTTGAAAATATGGCTCAAATCAGGCGCCTATCTGGTGATATACCTCCTGAATTTTTGCTAACGCACCCTGTAACATCCTCAAGAATAAGTGATGCCTTCAATGCAGCTGATCAAGTTGGAGTAGATGGTGGAAAAACTAACTCACCAGAATATCAGTTTATTAAAGGAAGAATTGAGGCTAAATACTTTAACCGTAATGCAAATGCCGAAGCATTTTTCAAAGGTAAGAATGAAAAAAAATCAACCATCCAAAATTCAATCTCATTAGTAACAGCCCTTACCGAAAATAGAAAATTTGATGAGGCAAATCAAATTCTATCTAAACTGATTGAAAACTTTCCGAAAAACCTAATTCTACAAACAATTAAAGCAGAAATCCTCTTTGAGGCTAAATCTTATGATGAGGCTCTAAATGTAGTAAATTTAATATTAAAAGTTGCACCAAATAATTATCCTGCTTCAGTAACTAAAGGGAGGATTCTTTCTAGTAATGGCGAATTTCTTTTGGCTGAGCAAGTAATCAGAGATCAATTAATTAAAAAAAACCAAGATCCAAGCTTGTGGCTTCTTTTGTCAGAAATTCAGCGATCTGCAAAAAATATCACCGGCTATCACATGAGCAGGGGTGAGTATTATCTTCTTCTTGGAAAAGATCAAGAAGCGATGAATGAATTTCAATTTGCATTGAGACTTGTAAGAAATAACTTTCAAGTCACTGAAAGCATAATGACAAAAATTAATGAAATTAAGAAAAATCAACGAAGAAGATAATTAATCTTTGATCTTTGAGTCAAACCTCATCCCATAATAAGAAAGAATCCCAGCAAATGGAACTGCTAGCAAAGGAATTTGGGAAGATGCAACTCCTAAAAGCTTATTGAGTGCTATGAAGCCTGACCCAGAGAAATCCCCTATTCTTACCATAAATGTATCTACAAGGACTGTTGATTTAAACCTATCATTCCTTGCAAGCTTGCTAAAAACTATCTCACGAGTCGGTTTATTTAAACCATACTCAAACCATCTCAAGAAAACTGTAACGATAGCCACCCATATGATATTTGGATACATAAAATACCCTATGAATGCTATCAAAAATATAAATCCATAACTGATTAATATCCTTTGTGATCCAAAAAAATTAATAAACCAGTTAACTAAAAATAATTGTGTAATTAATGTCAACGGAATTACGACCTGCTCAACTTGAGAAAAAAATGAGATTCTTTGAGCGCTGTTCGAAGTCCAATCACTAATAATCGAAATAGATGTAACCCAATGTACCGTCATAAGAGCAGTCCATAGGTACATATAAATAGCTATTGACCTTAATTGGCTATCGGTAATTACATTTTTTATTCCATCAAAACTTTTTCCTCCAGCAGTATTATTTATGTTTTCATTTGAAGAAATATTGATAATGTAGATACCAACAAACATTGCCAATAGTAGCAAGGACGCAGAAATCAACCCATAAAATATTATGCCCGATTCAGTAAATGTATCAGAAAGAAGTCCCGAAACAGTTGCTCCTAAAAAAGCACCAATTGAACCACCAGCTGATATAACTCCATATGAGGCCCTATCAACTCCTTGGAAAAGATTTATAACAACAACCCAGAAAATTGAAACTACAAAAAATGAGTATACGTTCGCCCATACATAAAAGATTCTTGAAACCCAAAGAGATTCTTGTAATCCTAAAAAGGACCAAGCAAAAATAAAAAGAACAATATTTGAAATAAAAAAAAGGTAAGTAAAGCTTAGTACTTTTTTTATATTACTGTTTGATGCTATCCATGAATAAATTGGATTCAGTAATAACATCACCATAGCCCCTATCCCCAACAACCATGGAAGTATTTCTTCATTCTGCACTGCCATTTCATTTCTAATTGGCCTCAAGGTATACCAGGAAAATAAAACTAAAAAGAAGAAAACCGCTGCTAGGACTGCTTTCAGGGTATACCCTAAAAAAATTTTTTCTTTGGAGAAGTCCATAAATCTAATTTATCAACTTAGACTGAAAATAATGGTGGGTCGCACAGGATTCGAACCTGTGACCAATTGGTTAAAAGCCAACTGCTCTACCAACTGAGCTAGCGACCCATAAATTTTCATAAATTAAAAGATGCGATTATTCCATATTTTCCAAGATCTGCAAGGCTAAAGATGCTGCTGTATTTTCTGGGTATGAATTTGCAACATATTTATATTTTTCTTTTGCCTCATCATAAAGACCTTGTGAAAGATAAACATCTCCGATCTTCTTATGAGCAAGTGGAGATCTCCAATGATCCGGAAACTGACTAACCAAACTCAAGAAATAATCCTTAGAGTTTTCATATTTCAATGCGATTAATGAAATCTCACCTAACCAAAAGAGGCTTAATGGTAGCTTTTCTTCATCAGTATAATTTTCAACAAGCTTTAAAAATGCCTCCTCAGCAGCATCTAATTCATTAAGGTTTAAAGAGTTAATGCCTTTTTGGTAAAGCTCATCTATAGTCTCATCATCATTAATGCCTTCAAACCTAAACGCCTGAGAATCATTTTCATCAGATAGGTTTACCACTGCATTTTCTAGATCTTCATTCTGTAATTTCTCTATTAAGTAACCTTGAGATTCAACCTCCGAACGCAGAAAAGCAATTTCCTCTTCAAGTTCTTGTATTTTTAGAAATAAAATGTCTTCAGGAGATTGATCTTGAGAGACCAGTGTCCCTGTAAAAAGCAATGCAATGCTTATAAAAAATCTATGCAAACTAAAAATTATTTAATTTCAACACGTCTGTTTTTTGCCCAAGACGCATTATTTGAACCGAGCGCTGCAGGCCTTTCTTCACCATAGCTAATGGTTTTTAACTGATTTCTACTTACCCCGTTAGATAACAAATAAGCTGCAACAGACTCTGCTCTTCTTTGACCTAAGGCAAGGTTATACTCCCTAGTCCCTCTTTCATCAGCATGACCCTCAAGGACTATGTTTAGACTTCTGTTATTTTGCAAAACGGAGATTAAACCTCTCAAAGTTTGGATTGATTTACTGGTCAATCTTGAGGAATCATACTCAAAATAAACAGTTGCATTTGCGAGGATTGCTTGAGTTTCAGGAGCTTTTTTGGAAATTGTAACTCCTCTTACGCCCTCTTCAACAACTGATTCGTTAGTCACTCTCACTGAACTACATGATGCAGCTGCTATAACAATAATTAGTAAAGTTAGTTTTGAAATTATTTGCTTATTAAGTGTAATTACCATTTTTTCTCCAATTATCTTACAAATCCGGACCAAGCAGGCTCTCTTACAACTCCTTGAGATGCAGGGAGCACAAACCTAGCACCATTTAAACTAAGTATAGCTAACTTAGCTTTATTATCTTCTGATATGGCATAGACTACCATATTTCCATTAGGAGCAACACTAGGTGATTCGTCTAATCTGGCTTCGGTTAGAATCCTAATAAAGTTTTCTTTTTTATATTTTAATGCAATATGAAAACTGCCTGATTTTGCCCTGTGGACAAAAATATTTCCATTTGCATCAGGCAAATATGATCCTTTTGCGTTATATGTACCCTCAAATGTAATTCTTTTTGGTTTTGATCTTAAACCCCTTAAACTAATTTCATATAGTTGAGGTGAACCAGACCTGCCTGATGTAAACAATATTTTATTTCCTCTTGGAGACCATATTGCCTCAGTGTCAATTGAATAATGATTGGTCAGTCTGGTTAACGTTTTATCTCGGAGTCTCAAAATATAAATTTCAGCATTACCATCTTGATAAAGTGTAAGGGATAAATACTTGCCGTCAGGTGACCAAGCAGGAGAACTTATTTGGGTATTTTGCTCAAGGACGGATTCACGATCTCCCGTTGCTAAATCTTGTATATAAACATTTGCAATTCCTGTTTCAAAAGAAACATAAGCAACCTTATCTCCTTTTGGAGACCATGCAGGTGAAATTATTGGTTCAGGGCTATTCAAAAGAGTTCTTTCATTATAACCATCAACATCTGAAACCATTAGTCTGTATGATTTTTCATCTCTAAATGAAATTTCATTAACGTAAAGTAACTTTGTTGAAGCAACTCCCTCAATTCCTGTAATAGCCTCATAGATTCCATCGCTTGCATAATGACCGACTTGTCTTAAATTTGAAGATAGCCCAAATACAGTTGAGGATCTCACTTCTCTTTTTCTTGATACGTCAAAAACTCTGTATCGATATTCAATAGAATTTTTATCAGTACTTTTTATACTTGGAATAACAACATAATCAAGACCTAATAATTTCCATCCACTGTAATTAAATTCTTGATCATTTTCAGGAAGAGGAACTATATCAACTCCTTCAATAAATTTAATTTCTCCAGTTCTTATTAAATCATTTTGAATTATATTTTTAATCAGAGTGTCCTCATTTCCTTGACTGGAGATTTCATAGATACCTAGATTGATTGGGTTATCAGACCCTTGAGTGATTTCAAGAAGAAGCTCAGCTGAACTGAAAACTGAAAAGAAGACAAAAATAGAAATAATACTTTTAGTCATTATCGGGATTAAATTTTAGATTAATAATTCTAAAGCTTTCTTTATAGATTTCATCTGGTATTTCATTATAAAAATAAAATGAATCTGTTCTAGCAACTGCCTGAAGTGCGGAATTATCAAAACGCAAATTGCCACTGCTTTTTACTAATTCGGATTGAAGAATCCTGCCTGATTTGTTTACTATTAACCTTAATCCAGCGCTTAAGTCTTTAGGAATATTTCTTGGTTTTATCCATGCATTTTCGATCATCAGAATCACCATAGAAGCATATTTCTCTTGAATGGAAGCATTTTCAACTTCAAGAAAATCTCTTTCTTGATTGATTAGCTCATTGATTGAAGTTCTGGCTATTTCTGGTGTTTCGGTTAGTGCAGATGCTGTATCAATAGTATTTGATTGTATGTTTTGTATATTTGTTTTATTGACGGGAGTATTGGTATTAGGATCTAAATTTTGGGGTATATCAAAGCTTAACTTAACCATGACAGGTTTTGTGATTAACTCATAACTTGGAGTTAGAGCAGTAGAAAAAAATAAGTAAGTGATAATTGATCCATGCATCAAAAAAGTTACTAATCCAGCGTTTAAGTATCTAATTCTAGCTTTCATATCCGGTGGTTATTATGCCAACGCTTTCAACTCCTATTGCTTGAATTGAAGCAAGAGCCTTTGCAACAAAATCAAATGGGGTTGATGCATCACTCTGAATAACAACCGCTATGTCCGGATTTGCATCGAATATCACTTGAACTTTTGATTTAAGTTCTACAAGAGATATTGAAATTGATTCATCGCCTAAATTTAAAAAGTACTTACCTTCATCATTTATTGATACGACCATAGGTTCGCTTTCTATAGACATCTTAGTTGTGTCCGTTTGTGGTAAATCTACATCAACTCCTTGAATGAGTAGTGGTGAAAGAATCATGAAAATAATGAGCAAGACCAACATCACATCAATATAAGGAACAACATTAATTTCTGCTGCTAATTTTTTTTGATTTGAAGGCTGATAAATCAATGGATTTTATTTTGAATATGAAAATATACTTACTAATTCTTCACCGAAAACTGATAGAGACTTAATCTGCGCTTCGGTTGAAACAGTAAATTTGTTGAAAGCAAGAACAGCTGGTATGGCTGCAAATAGTCCTAGAGCTGTAGCAATTAATGCCTCAGATATTCCAGGCGCTACTGCATTAATGGTTGCTTGGGTTGCATCGGATAAGCCCTGAAACGCATTAACAATACCAATAACTGTTCCGAAGAGTCCAATGTATGGACTCACAGATCCTACGTTTGCTAAATATTGAAGGTGTTTTGTATGGATTCCTTCTTCTTTTGAAATGGCAATTCTAATAGATCGACTAATGTTCTCAGATTTTGTTTTTGCATCTATCTTAAGATCTTTTAGCTTAAGGTTTTCCTTATATGAGTAATAAAATATTCTTTCAATGCCAACTATCTCAGATTGATCTTTTGAACTGGTGCTCTTAAATAACTTATCAACATCTTTTGTATTCCAAAATAATGTCTCAAATTCATTGTTGAAGTTTTCTGCCTCTTGAAAATGCAGATACCGCTCAACAATAATGAGCCAAGTAATTATTGATGCAATAATTAATATAACTACTACTATTTTTACAATTAAAGTTGCTTGAGCAAAGAGTTCAAGGAGTGATAATTCATTCATTTGTGATTAATCCTAGTAAGGCTTCATTAAAAGCTTTTGGTTTATTGCTTATCTTATCTAAAAAACAGACATCAATAGTAGCCTCGCAGCAAATTTTTTTTGTATTAATATTTTCAATCCTTTGATTGAATCTCAATCTGGCCTTAGTCTTAAGCTGAACATTGGTTTTAACAGACAAACTCTCTTCCAACCGAGCAGGAAAAGAATAGGTAATATTAATATTTTTAATTACAAAAAATCCTTCTGAATTAAGTTGAGAGATTTGATTATCTATTAAAAATTGAGTTCGAGCTCTTTCAAAGTACTTTAAGTAATTAGCATGATAGACAAACCCTTGAAAATCAGTGTCTTCAACAAAAACTTTTAAATTAAAGTCATTGCACTTCATCTTGTTGATTATGAAAATCTATATCTTTTTGAAATTTAAGTTTCAAAAGTTCTATAAAATCATCAAATGAAATGTCAATAAGTATCCCTGTTCCTATGAGTTCATCTGAAAGACTTTCGCCGAGTAATCTTACTTTGATTGGCTTACGATTGAATTTATATATAAGTGCGGGTAATCCACTAGGTCCCGAAGAGGCAATTACTTGATCCCACCATTCATCAAGAGGATCGCTTCCTGGTCCATATCTTTTACATTCAATACACCATCTACCCATTTTTAAATCGGGTAGCTCCTTTGTCCTTGTTTGCTCTAAAATTCTTTTTACTGGGTTTGTGAGACTAAGTTTTTCCTGAAGTAAATTACCAATTTCTCTCTCAAAATTAGCTCCCTTCGTTCTTGAGTTGATTGCCAAATTAAACTCCTAATTCCAACTCATCTGAAAATTCAGCATTTGTGTGAACTTCTTGTACGTCGTCTATATCATCCATGAAGTCTAGTATCTTGATCACTTTTTCAGAGGTCTCTTGATCTAGCGGTATGGTTGTTTCTGCTTTCATTGAAAGTTCTGCATTTATAACTTCGTACCCATTTGACTTAACTTTTTCGACAAGATCACTAAATATATTTGCTGAACATGAGATTATGAACTGATCGTCGGTATTTTCTATATCATCTGCACCTTCCTCGATAGCAAAATCAAAGAGTTCATCTTCATTGGCTTGAGAGGAAATAAAAATATAACCTATCTTGTTAAAAAGATAGGCTACTGATCCATCTGTTCCAAGGTTTCCCCCAAATTTGGTAAATGCGTGCCTTACATCAGCTACTGTCCTATTCCTATTATCTGTCATGGTCTCAACTAGAATAGCTACTCCATTAGGTCCATATCCCTCATATGTTACTTCTTCAAGATTGGCAGAATCTCCGGTACCAGAGCCTCTTTGAATTGCACGATTAATTGTATCTTTGGGCATATTTTCACTGGTAGCATTATCCAAAGCCAATCTCAGTCTTGGATTATCTGCAGGGTCTGGTCCACCTTTTGCAGCTACAGTGATTTCACGAATTAATTTAGTATAAATCTTGCCTCTTTTAGCATCCTGTCTAGCTTTTCGATGCTTGATATTTGCCCACTTAGAATGACCTGCCACGGTTTACTCCTTTTTAGCCAAAGGCTTTATGGCTAATTCTTTCAATTGTTCTGCTGAAATAGCACCTGGAGCATCAGTAAGCATACAAGTTGCAGTTTGGGTTTTAGGGAACGCAATAACATCTCTGATGTTAGTGGTTCCAGTTAATAACATGACTATTCTATCAAGACCAAATGCTATTCCACCATGAGGTGGGCATCCTGACTCCAATGCATCAATTAAGAATCCAAATTTTTGTTTCGCTTCGTCTTTTGAAATGTTTAAAATTTCAAAAATTGCGCTCTGCATCTTACTTGAATATACCCTAAGTGATCCTCCACCTATTTCGTAGCCATTTAATACTATGTCGTAGGCATAGGCATGCGCCTTTTCAGGATCCTCAATAAGTTCCTGAACATCACACTTAGGGAGTGTGAAAGGATGATGTAGTGAAGTTAGATTGCCATCCTTATTTCTTTCAAACATTGGAAAATCCTTTACCCACAATGGAGCCCATTTTGAGGTGTATAAATCTAGGTCCTGACCTAGCTCTTTTATTAATGAGCTCATAGAAAGATTAACTACATCTTTTGGGCCAGCACCGAAGAAAATTAAATCTCCAGCTTCAGACTTAACTGTATTAACAATATTTGTGATCGCCTCGTCTGATAAAAACTTCAATATGGGTGACTGCATGTCGTCAATTTTCTTAGAATTAACCTTGATGTAAGCCAATCCCTTAGCCCCCAATTTAGCAACAAACTTTGTGTAATTATCTATTTGAGCTCTTGACAATGAAGCGCCATTTGGGACATTTAATGCAACAATGCGCGATCCTTTGTCTTTAGCTGGGTCAGCAAAGACTTTGAATTCTTCATTCAGTACAATTTCAGCTATATTAATAAGCTTCAATGGAATTCTAAGATCAGGTTTGTCACAACCATAAAGCTCCATGCTCTTTTCATAAGTCAGTGAAGGAATTTCAGCTTCTTGATAATCTGTAAATTGACCAAGAAGGAGATTGATAAGATCTGAAGATAGTTCAATAATTTCATCTTCACTGATAAATGAAGCTTCAATATCAATTTGAGTAAATTCGGGTTGTCTATCCGCTCTAAGATCTTCATCCCTAAAACATCTTGCTATTTGATAATATTTATCAAGACCGCCCATCATCAATAGTTGCTTAAACAACTGTGGTGATTGAGGAAGAGCATAAAAAGATCCATGATTGACTCGACTAGGTACAACATAATCTCTTGCTCCCTCAGGTGTAGCCTTTGTTAATATTGGAGTTTCAATCTCATTAAAATTTTGATCTTCAAGGAACCGCCTAATTGAAGATGAAATTTTTGAACGAGACAATATTCGTGTATTTATTTCTGGCCTTCTTAGATCAAGGACCCTATTTTTAAGCCTTACCTCCTCTCCAACTTCCTGATAATCGTCCAGTGGGAATACTGGAGTCTTTGCTTCACTTAGAATTTCTAGTGAGTTGGCAATAACTTCAACTTCACCAGTGTGCATGTTTGGATTGATAGTTTCTGGCGATCTTTTCTTAACATTACCTAAAACTTTTAGTACATATTCATTTCTACACTTTTCAGCTGCTTTGAATGCAGATTCTTCTGTTGGATTTACTACAACTTGAACTATGCCTTTAATATCTCGAAGATCGATGAAAATTACTCCACCATGATCTCTTCTTTTGTGAACCCATCCTGATATTTCAACATCAGTTTCTTCTAATGTTGAGTCAATATGACCGCAGTAGTGACTTCTCATTTTAATTTGCCTTTTAAGATTTAGAGGTTACCGTTTTAGTATCTTTTTTTGTTTCCTTTGCAGCAGAGTCTTTTTTATTCTCAGAACTTGACTCTACTATATTCTTTTTATTACCTGTTTTAAAATCAGTTTCATACCAACCAGAGCCTTTTAATCTGAATGAAGGAGCTGATATAAGCTTTGAAACTGACTTTTCATTGCATTTAGGACATTCCTTAATTGGTTCTTCACTTATTTTTTGAATCTTTTCAAATTCATGTGAACAATTTGAACATTTATATTCATAAATCGGCATATGTCCCTCAAAAAATTATAGAATTATAAACTAAATACTATTTGTTATTAAAAATGTTAGC
>QOPE01000003.1 GCA_003331565.1 SAR86 cluster bacterium
CATTCTTGCCTTTTGATTTGAGCAAACAGATTTCTCTGAAAAAGGCTTAAGGTCATGAATTTCTAGGATATGCCCACTCTTTGAGAGATAAGCAACGCTCAGTGGGGTACTGGTATTTTTCATCCACATGCATCTTGTATCAGAATCAGACCAAATGAAAATCATGCCTTGATTTTGATCCAGTTGATCCCGGAACATTAACCCTCGTTTTCTTTTACTGTCTGTATTAGCAATTTCAAGGTCTAAGTTAATTTTGGTATCAACAAAAACTGCTTCGACAGCTAAAAGAGGTAAGCTTCCAAACAGCAGAATCAGTAAGCTAAGAGATTTGATCTCTAAAATCGTTGATTGTTTCCTCATAGTTTTCAGATCCAAATATTGCTGAGCCTGCAACAAAAACATTAGCTCCTGCATTATAAACATCTGCTATTGTGTCAAGATTGATTCCGCCGTCAACTTCCAAATCAATATCCTTTCCTGATGCATTAATTAAGTCACGAACGGTTTTAATCTTATTAAGTGTATGAGAAATAAATTTTTGCCCGCCAAAGCCAGGATTTACACTCATAAGCAGTACCAAGTCCAATTCATCAATAATATTTTCAAGCACGCTGACAGGTGTAGCAGGATTAAGCGCTAGACCTGCCTTACATCCAGCGTCTTTGATGAGACTGATTGTTCTTGAAATATGCTTTGATGCCTCGGGATGAAAGCTGATTAGGTCTGCACCAGCATTGGCAAAAGATTTTGCCAGTTCATCCACTGGCTCTATCATTAAATGCACATCAATAAAATCTTTAATTCCATCATCACGCAAGGATTTACAGACTAATGGTCCAATTGTTAGATTAGGCACATAGTGGTTATCCATGACATCAAAATGAATCCAATCAGCACCTGCACTCATTACTGAGCGGACTTCTTCTCCTAGCCTTGAAAAATTAGCAGAAAGTATTGAAGGAGCTATTACGGTTTTCATATTTTTAATTCTCTTCTTTTACCAGCTTCCTTGCAAGCCTAAGAGTTTCAGGAGTTCCTATATCGACCCATAAATCATTACTTGAAGAGCCGGTTAACAATTGTTTTTTAATATTTGGTTTAAAAATAACATTCCAAATATCAAAAGGAATTTTGTTACTTAAAAAAGGTTCTAAAATTTGTGGGTGAATAAGTGAGATGCCGGACCAAGTTAGTTCATTCACCGAATTCAATGTGACAATACCATCAGAGAGACAAAAATCGCCTGAGATATTGTGTGATGGATTTTCAACTCCAATAATGTGTGCTGCATCAGTAACATCTGGGAGCAAATTGAAATTAATCTCAGTATGAATATCAGCATTACACAGTATGAAAGGATCATTGCCCAATCTTGAAAAAGCATTGATAAGTGCTCCACCGGTACCATATGGAAATGGTTCCTTAATGAAGTAAACATTTTTTATGCCGGATGTTTCAACACATGAAATGATTTGATCTCCTAAATGAGAAACATTTATTAATATCTCATCGATCCCAAAATCTCTTAGTCTTCCAATGACATCTAAGATAATTGGTTGGTCAGTAACCTCAATCAACGGCTTTGGTATTTTATTTGTCAGCGGACGTAGTCTTTTACCCTGACCTGCAGCAAGTATCATGGCCTTCATAAGACTTTAATCCTTCCATTAAATTCTGGGAGTACTGTATTTGATAAAAAATTAGAAAGTTCACTCTCACCAATTTCATTAGCAACGATAGCTGAATTAGAAATAATTCGGGGTAAATCCATGATTCTAAATTTTTTATTCTTATGGATATATAAACTTGTTAGCGTTCCCATTATTCTGAGATTTCTTTGCAACGCTCCCCATAAAGCATATTCGTAAACCTCGTCTCCGGATAAATCAAACTTTGATAATTGAGCAAATTTATTTGAATATGAACTTACTAACTCTAAATTAGTTTCATAATAGTGATCAATCAAGATTCCCGCCAGATCGATCCCAATTGGTCCAAAACCTAAATCTTGAAAGTCTAATAAAATAATTTCTTCATCTGCGCCCATGTGCAAATTTCTTCTCTCAAAATCATAATGGCAGTTTGCCCACTTTTGATCTAATAATTTGGGTATCATTCTTTTATATAAGTCTTTGTATCCAGAATAAATATCAAGATCTAAAAACTCCTTACAAAGAATTTTTGAAAACTTTTTAGCATGTGACTCAAGGCCCATTTCAAATGTAGTATCTAGATTAACTAGATTTGCTGACTGCATGTCATTCAGAAGCAAAAGAACTTTCTCCACAACGTCATTTTTTTGATAAAAGTCTGGGACATCCAACAAGTTATAATTGCCGATATCCTCTAAAGCAGTGAAGTTTGAGTCCTCATCGTATTTCAAGATTTCTGGAACCCTTACATTGGCATTCTTTAATTCTTGTGCTCTTTGAATAAATACTGAGTGGCCATTGATAGTAGATGGATCAAAACACACTACAAATGTGCCTTGATCATGACTGGCTCTGAAATATTTTCTGCCGCTTGCCTCCTCAGTGAGAGGTTGGATTGATTTTATGTCCTCATGAAATGACTTTGCAAAACTGAGAGCTCTCCTTTCTAAGTTATCAGCTATTTTTAATTTCCTCAGGCAAAGGCGTATCATCAGGTACAAAGAAATCAGGAGCTAACTTGTCAAAACTTACGTCAGCATACTTTGTAAAATCTTTAACACCTGATCCATGCAGCACTAAGTCATCAATGCAAAAGTTGCCTGTAAACTCTTTAGAGTCTTTGATAAAAATTTCATAAGCAGCATCTGCCATAATCTCAGGCTTTCTTGATATGTTCATCAATTCCTCGCCGCCTAAAACATTTTTTACTGCAGCAGTTGCAATAGCGGTTCTAGGCCACAATCCATTTACTGCAATCCCGTCAACCTTTAATTCCTCAGCCATACCGAGCACACACATACTCATCGTAAATTTTGCCATGGTGTAAGCCAGGTGAGGTCCAAACCATTTTGCTTTCATATCCAGAGGCGGAGCTAGATTAAGAATGTGAGGGTTGGAGGATTTCTTTAGATGAGGAATACAGTATTTGCTAACTAAGTAGGTTCCCCTTCCATTGATTTGATGCATCAAATCATATCGTTTCATATCCGTATCTGGTGTTTTAGTTAGTGAAATAGCAGATGCATTGTTTACACAAATATCAATTCCACCAAAATGAGAGACCGTTTCTTCAACTGCCTTGAGAACATTTTCTTCGTCTCTGACATCTAGAATTAGAGGTAATGCTTCTCCTCCTGTCTCAATAATTTCTTCAGCTGCTGTAAATATAGTTCCAGGAAGTTTTGGATGAGGTTCAGCTGTTTTTGCAGCTAATACAACCTTGGCTCCGTCTCTGGCAGCTCTCTTCCCGATCTCAAGACCGATGCCTCTGCTGCCCCCAGTAATAAATACGACTTTATTAGCTAAACTCATTTACGTTCCTCATTTATGTTTAAATCGATTATGATTATAACAATCATAATCTGTAACCATAATGAAAATTACTTTTATTTACGATATTGCCAGTCCCAATGCATACCTATGTCATAGAGTTATTCCTGAGTTTGAAAAAAAGCATAATGTAAAAATTGAATACCTGCCTTGCTTATTAGGCGGCATATTTAAACTCACTAATAATCAGCCTCCATGGATGGCATTTGCTGAAATAACAAACAAATCGGGTTACATGAATATTGAGATGGACAGGTTCATGAGGTTCCATAAAATTTCAGAATTTAAGCTTAATCCTCATTTCCCAATTAATACTGTGACTATTCAAAGAGGTCTTCTGGCTGCAAAAAAGCTGGATTGTGAAAAAGAGTACATTGATGTAGTTGCTAAAGGTATGTGGGAAGAAGAGGTCAATCTTGGAGATAAAGAAATCTTAGAAGAGTTTTTAACTAAAAAAAATCTTCCTGGAAAAGAGATTCTCGAGCTAACAAGTGACGATCAGATCAAACAACAACTCATCGAGAATACACAAAAAGCAGTTGATGCAGGTGTTTTTGGAGTGCCTACTTTTATATTGAATGAAGAGGTATTTTTTGGAAAAGAAGCTCTCAGAGAAATCCCGGATTTTTTATAAGGTTATAAAACTATTTGGATAAAAAGCTTTCTAATCTGTTTATAGATGAAGATTATGGTTAGGTCTTTTGTGTGTTCAGTTTATCTGCTGGCTGTTTGTGTTGCTTATCCAATACAAGCAAATGATGAATGCCTCATCAATCATGACCTAATAGATGAGACTCCATCTCTTAACAATCAAACCACTATTAATGCTGGCTCTATTCAGGTTCTAAGTGATGCAACGCTTGAGCTTAGAAATGGATTCGAAATCAAACTTGAAGATTTGCATGTAAATGGATATCAAGCACTATTCAATGAAAATAAGAAATCAATAAATGAGATTCTAAATGGTTTTATCTCAGGCCAGAATTATGTATCTAAATTTGAAAAAGGCTCAATTAATTCTCTTGCTGATGAGGCTATTTTAGAATCTGGCGAGGTTTTATTTAGAAATCGAAATATTAAATTTGAATTTAAAGAGCTTAAAGAAAGTACCCAAGATAAATTTAAGATCATCAACACTTCTTTCACATCCTGCGCAGATATACAAAAAGGCTGGGAAGTTACAGCTGATGAAGTCCAGCTGAATGACGAATCTGGAAGAGGAATTTTAAAGAACTTAAAGGTTAAGTTATTTAATACAACAGTTTTTGGCTTTCCTGTTATTCCATTTACAGCTACAGATAAAAGAACAAGTGGTTTTTTAGAGCCGGAAATAGCATTCTCAAGTGATGGATGGGATGCCTACCTCCCAATTTATATTGTTACCTCAGAAAAAACTGACCTTACCTTTGCCCCCAGAACCATCAATGATCGAGGGAATGGATTTGAACTAAATCTAAGAAACCTTTCTGGATTTAATCAAAATAATATTGATTTAATCAAGATAAATAATGATAAACAAATTTCTGAAGCCTCTAACAAAGATCGTTGGGCATATGCGATTGATCATAAATATGATCTTGGCAAATTAAATATGCAGATTGAATGGTCTAAAACTTCTGATCCTTTGGTTTTAAATGATATTGAAACAAACTTTAATAAATCCATCGATCGGAGGGCACATTTTTTACCACAGAAGTTAGTAGTTGGTTTTCCATTGATTGGAGGTAAATTCAAAATCCATAAAGAAAGCTATCAAATCATTAATCCGCTATTCCCGTATGAACTCAATAAATCTCCTGCAGCAAATTTTTCAATAGAAAAGATATTTGGAGCCACTAGCTACTCGCTTAATCTTGATAGCAGTGAATTTTCCATCGACAAGGTGCAACTAAAATTTTATAGCGCTCTTACCAACGCAAATGGTCTTTTAGATAAATTTGATACTGGCAAAAGAAATCTTGCGACTGCGAAAATTAAAACAGTGCTCAATAATAGATCTTATATTGCAGAAATTGAAAATGAATTAATCTATAAAGATTATGATCAAGATAGTGGAAAAAATTATGACGATTCCTTTATCAAATCAAAGGTCACTTTCAGAAAGTATTTCTCGAAGAGAGATAACTTAAAGCAAAGCAATTTTGAATTATTAAGTGGATTTGGGTACACAAATTATAGAGATCAATCCAGCTTGCCTATTTTCGATTCACAATTTCTTTTTGGAAGTAGTCATGCTCTTTTTTCAAACTCAAGGTTTCTAGGGCTTGATAGAATCATTGATGAAAAATATCTTTTTATAGGATTCAAGCACCTTCTAGATACACAAAACTATAGGATCAGAACTAACTTTGGTTTAAAAGAAAGGCTTGAGCCAAGTAAAGTTCTTAACAAAATTTATGGCTCAGATTCTGAAAGAGACATCGCAACGTTTAATTCTTCCTTTCACACAAAAAATAATTTGTCCTTTGATGTTGGAGCAACCTACGATCAAGATAATAGTAGATTGGAGAGAAGCGAACTTGCATTAGAGTTTGCAAATGAAAAATCAAAGCTTCTATTGGCTAAAAAGTTTTTACGTGGATATAGTACTCTTAACCTTCAAAACCTAAATTATTATGAATTTGGATTTGAAAGAGAATTTACAAGTTCTTGGAAAGTTATTTCTGGTTTCAAGCGGGATCAAAGCATGAAAAAGAATATTGATGCTTTTTTAGGCCTTGGCTATGAGAGCTGTTGTTTGGGTCTTAGGCTCTATGTATCAGATAAAAGATTGATTGATACAAATACCCTATTTGACGTTAGTCAACTCAATGAAAATGAGATTTATGCATGGAAAGAAATGATTTCTCTTGAAAACAAAAGTAGAATCACCTTTGAATTTGAATTAAAAGGATTAAGCAGTAAAAAAAATAAACTTACTCGCTTCTTTAGAAAATAATTTTTAAAATTAAGGACATGAAAAAAACTAATTTACTAGTCTTAATAGCTTTCTTTGTTTCAATCGAATTAAGTGCAGAGCAGCAAATGCTTGATAGAGTAGCTATTATTGTTGGCGACGGAGTTGTCCTTGAATCACAAGTGAACTCACTGATGAACACATTCAAGAAAAGAGCAACTGAGATGAATACTGCTATCCCTCCAGAAGATTTACTACTGGAACAAATTAGAGAGCGATTGATTGTTGAAGAACTGCAGCTTCAAACTGGAAGAAGGGCGGGAGTTAGAATAAGCGATTCAGAGTTAAATGAGTATGTTGCAAATATTGCAAATCAAAATAATCTTTCAGTTGATGGTTTTATTAATAATCTTGCCTCGCAAGGTGAATCTTATTCAGATTTTAGAGAACAACTAAGAAAAGAGCTCATTATCCAGAGAGTACAGCGCGGCAAGGTGGGTGGTCAGATTGTTATCACTGAGCAAGAGCTTGCAGCTTTTATTGATACCGAAGAGGCTAAAATACAGCTACTGCCTGAATTTGAATTACATCAAATTTTAGTCCGAACCCTTAATGAAGCTGAAGATATAAGGGAGAAGCTATCAAATGCAGAGTCTTTTGAAGATTTAGCAAAATCTTATTCTATTGCCGGTAATGCTTCGAATGGAGGCAGTTTGGGTTGGAGAACAGCAGGTGATCTACCAGATCTTTTTTTTAATGCAATTAACTCACAACCTATCAATTTTATTTCCGAGCCACTTAAAAGTGGAGCTGGCTATCATGTATTGAGACTAACTGATAAAAGAGGCATCAATGTTGAATTCCAAGATCAGTGGAAAGTCAGACATATATTAATGTCTCCTACTGCTCTTAGAGACAGTGATTTCACAAGGGAAGAGCTTGAGAATGTAAGGGTAAGACTTATGGATGGTGAAGATTTTTCTCTTCTTGCAAAAGAGTTTTCAGAAGATCCTGGTTCAGCAAATAATGGTGGTGAAATAGATTGGCAGCCATTGGGTGCAACTGCTCCAGCATTTGAAGCGATGATGCTTAAAACTCCAATTGGTACTGTCTCAGAAGTCTTTGAATCACAGTTTGGTTTCCACTTCCTAGAAGTTCTTGATAAAAGGAACTATGATAAAACTCAGGAAAATATTGAAGATAGAGCTTATGGAGCATTGTTCTCAAGAAAATTTGATGAGGAGCTTGAGAACTCTATACGTACAATGAGAGCAGAGGCCTTTGTCGAAATTAAAGATCTAGATTGAAAACAATTTTATTTTCACCTGGCGAGCCAGCTGGTATTGGTCCGGACTTAATAATTAAATTAGTTAATTCAAGAATCTGGGAATCAATTGATTCCAGGATTATATGTCTAGGAGACAGTGAATTTTTTCTTAAAAGATCTAATCTTTTAGAGCAAAAGATAAAGATTCATGAGCTTGAATCTTTAAGCAAACTAAAAAAAAATAAGAAAGGTATCCTTCAAGTTTTTAAAGTAAAAAGTTGTGAAGACATATCCCCATGCAAGCCCAACCCCATAAATGCTAAATATATCTTGGATCACTTAGATTTTGGAATTAAATACTGCAAAGCAAATGAAAAGACGGCTTTGGTGACCGGGCCTATACAAAAAAGCAACATAATTGATGCGGGTTATAATTTCACTGGACATACTGAATGGATCAAAAAAAAGACTGGCAGTTCAGATGTTTTAATGATGTTGGCGTCTGAAAAGTTAAGGGTTGCACTAACTACGACACATTTACCACTTAAAGAAGTTTATAAAGAAATTAAAAAATCTAGGGTGCTTAAAAAAATCATGATTCTCGATTCCTCATTAAAATCACAATTAAAAATAAAAAAACCGTACATCACAGTTCTAGGGCTTAATCCGCATGCGGGTGAAAGCGGTCATTTGGGTACTGAGGAAATTAAATATATTCAACCAGCAATCAAGGAAGCAAAGATAAAAGGTATTAACGTGAATGGGCCACTTGCCGCAGATACTGCATTTAATAAAGAAACACTTAAACGAACCGATGCATATTTGTCGATGTATCATGATCAAGGTTTACCCGTACTCAAAGCCTTAAGTTTTGGTGATGCCGTTAATATTACTCTTGGGACTCCAATTATTAGAACCTCGGTTGATCATGGAACGGCTCTGGAATTGGCTGGAACGAATAATGTTAGTACAAAATCTTTGGCTGTTGCTCTCAAACAGGCCGATCAGATACTTTGATGATTGATAGAAAGAAACGTAAAAAATTTGGTCAAAACTACTTAATCGATCCGGTCACCATTCACAAAATTATCAAAAGCATTGGCGTAGATAATCAGCTTCCCTATCTTGAAATTGGTCCTGGGCATGGCGCTATAACTGATGGCTTTATAGAGTTAGCAAATGATTACAGTGCAGTAGAAATTGATCACGAAAATATAGAATTTCTTTTAAAGAAATATGGAGATCAACAAATTAACCTGATTTCCCAAGATATATTAAGCTTTAATTTTGAGGGCCTTCCAGAGAACGTAAAAATTATTGGCAACCTCCCATATAACATTGCATCACAAATAATCATCAAAATCTTAGCCAGCAAGGTTAATCCCAAAGATTTACATTTTATGGTTCAAAAAGAATTTGCAGATAGGCTATGCGCAAAGCCAGGAGACAAATCATGGAGCAAGATATCCATTAAATCACAAGTGATTTTCTTTAATGAATCACTTTTCGAAATTGATCCGAGTGCTTTTGATATAAAGCCAAAAGTTACGTCTTCATTTATTAGAATGACACCCTTGAAAAATCCCATTGTTAAGAAAGCAGATTTTCATAGTTTCTCAAAATTTATTGATGTTTGTTTTCAATCCAAAAGAAAAAGTTTAAAAAATAATTTAAAGGATCTATTGATTGATGCCGACTTCAGTTTGGAACATTTCAAGAAAAGACCCGAAGAAATAACACTCGATCAATACAAAGAATTATTTAAAATGATCAAATGAGTACTTATGTGATTGGCGACGTTCATGGTTGCTTTAACGAACTCAAAAAATTATTAAAAAAGATTTCATTTAATCCTTCAAAAGATTCAATTATTTTTACTGGAGATTTGGTCAACCGTGGCAATCAATCTCTTGAAGTTCTAGAGTTTTGCATGAAGGAAAAATCAATTGATACTGTACTTGGAAATCATGATGTTTTTTTAATAAAAAGCTTATTAGGGAAAAAATCACCCGAACGTTTAAAGAAAATTTGCGCACATAAAAATAAAAAAAAATTTTTACAATGGCTTGTTAAGAAGCCTTTTCTAATTTCAAAGAAACTGAATGGTAAAGAGTTCATTATTGTTCATGCTGGAATTCCACCTTCTTGGTCAATCAAAGATACTAAGGTTTTTGCTAAAAGACTCAGCAAAAACCTAAAAAATAATCCTGAGCAATTTGTACAACATGCTTGGGGAAATAAACCCAATACTTGGAATAACAAACTTAATGATGAGGAGCTTGATAGAGTTACATTAAACTACCTCACAAGAATGAGGTTTTGTAATGCTTCTGGCAAGATGGATTTAAAATCAAATGGTCTTTTTAGTAAAATGAAATTCAAGAAATGGTTCCAGCATTGGGATCTTGATGAAAATAAAAGAGTTATCTTTGGTCATTGGGCTGCATTGAATGGTAAGACTCTAAACAGGCAATTCATCGGTCTCGATACTGCATGTGTTTGGGGCGGAAAGCTAACAGCTTTTAGGCTAGACGATGAAACATTCTTCCAAATAAAAAAAATATGAAGACTTATCAGGTTGGTGGAAGCGTCAGAGATGAGCTGCTTGGCGTGGAACCTCATGACAAAGATTGGGTTGTTGTTGGGTCTTCTCCGGAAGAAATGATCGAGGCTGGATTTAGACCAATTGGAAAGGATTTTCCTGTCTTTCTTCATCCAGATACGAAAGAAGAATATGCACTTGCAAGAACTGAAAGAAAATCTGGCAAGGGCTATCATGGATTTAAGTTTTACTATGATCCCTCAGTAACACTTGAAGATGATTTGCTAAGAAGAGATCTTACAATCAATGCCATTGCTAAAGATAGTCAGGGCAAACTGATTGATCCCTTTAATGGTCAGGATGATTTATTAAATAAAAAACTTAGAAATGTTTCCAATGCCTTTTGTGAAGATCCGCTAAGAGCTATAAGGCTTGGAAGGTTTCTTAGCTATAAACACATTTCAGATTTTTCAATAACCCCGCAACTTAAAGCCATTGTTAAGAAAATCTTAGATTCTGGAGAATTAAACTATCTTTCAAGTGACAGAGTATTTGCTGAAATAGATAAAGCAATGCAAAACCATTTCCCTGAAAAATTTTTTAATTTTGTGGTTGAGAATAAACTTGATAAACCATGGCTAAAAGATATCAACTCACTTGATGGTTTTAGTGCTTCGAATTCAGATCTTAGATGGGTGGAGCTATCATGCTTGAATCATTTCACTGATTTTGATCAAATCCCTCTGCCAAGCAAGATTAAAAAACTTATTAGTATAGCCAAACAACTTGCTAATATAGAGATCGACAATATTCTTATCGAAAATATTGACTCTCTTAGAATCCTAAGAAACGAAGAAGATATTATGAGGATTTTGTCCTTAGGACTAGAATGCATGGATCAAAATCTTATTACGAAGATTGTGCTTTTATATAAGGATATTAAATTTGCAGAGCTGGAAAAATTAGATCCGAATGAAAGAAAGAACGAAAAAATTAACCTATTAAAGGACTTGGTGAGTAAGTTATGAATAAAGTCGCACTGATCACTGGCGGTGCCAAGAGAATTGGCTTTGAAATTGCTAAACTTCTATGGAGTGAGGATTGGGATTTAATTATTCACTATCGCTCCTCCCAGCCTGAGGCTGAACTGTTTGCAAATGAAATGAATGAGCAAAGAGAAAATTCAGTTCAATTAATTCAAGCGGATCTTGATAATGCAGAAGATGTAAAAAGGGTGATAATCCAGACCATCAAATGGCACTCAAGAGTTGATGCGCTGATCAATAATGCCTCAACATTCTTCCCTACCCCGCTGGGGGAAATAAATGAAAACAATTGGGAAAAATTAATTAATAGTAATATAAAAGCGCCGCTTTTTCTGATTGATGGCTTGGCTGATGAGCTCAAGAAAAATCATGGCAATATTATTAATATTACTGATATGAATATTGAAAAAGGTTTGGCTAATCATGCCATCTACATTGCTGCTAAAGCTGGTCTTGAAGCTATTACCAAAGTATTTGCAAGAGATCTAGCACCTGCTATAAAAGTAAATGCTGTAGCACCCGGCGCAATATTAGAGCCACCAGGTATTGAGTGGTCTGAAGATGTAAAAAAGAAAATACTAAGAAAAATACCGCTTAACAGAATGGGAAATGAAAAAGATATAGCTGAGGCGGTTTTATTTTTAATTAATTCCCCTTATATTACAGGTCAAACAATCAATGTAGATGGTGGGAGATCAATCGGCTAATGGATGATTTATTTTCAGGAACTAAAGCCGTAGATCATAAGCTTAAATTTGATGAGCAAGGTCTGCATGATTGGTTTTCTAAAAATCTTTCTGAATTTGGTTCCATTGAAAAAATTGAACAATTTAAAGGTGGCCAATCCAATCCCACTTACAAAATTACAACTGCTAATAAAAAGTTTGTTCTCAGAAGAAAGCCACCTGGAAAATTATTACCTTCTGCTCATGCGGTAGATAGAGAATATAAAGTTATAACCGCATTAAATTCTACTGACGTGCCAGTCCCTAGGACATTTGGTCTCTGTGAAGATGAAAAAATTATTGGTACATCATTCTTTGTTATGGAATTTTTGGATGGAAATATTTATTGGGATTTACTGCTTGAAGACTTTAATCCAAAAATCAGAAGAGCCATTTATGATAGTAAAAATAAAGTCATTAGTGCATTGCATCAAGTAAATTTTGAATCCATTGGTCTCGGTGATTATGGCAAACACGGCAACTACGTTGCTCGTCAAGTTTCGACTTGGACAAAGCAATATCTTGCATCACAAACCGACGATATAGAATCTATGAACAATTTAATAGAATGGTTACCAAAAAATATTCCTGATGATGATGAAACGTCTATTGTTCATGGGGACTACCGTTTAGATAACATGATCTTCAATGATAATCACGAAGTGATTGGCGTTCTTGATTGGGAGTTATCAACGCTTGGACATCCCATCGCAGATTTTAATTATCATTGTCTTAATTGGAGAACCCTCCCGCAACTTCAAGATGAGAAGTACTGTAAAGAGTCTGGAATTCCATCAGAGAAGGAGTACATGGATATGTATGCCATGAGAACTGGAAAGGATCTTAATAAGCACTGGGAGTTTTACATTATCTTTAATATATTTAAAATCGCCGCTATCTTGCAAGGTATCCTAGGTAGAGTTAGAGATGGCACAGCTACAAGCAAGCACGCAGAAGAGAGAGGCATGCAAGTCTATCCTCTCTCTGAGGCAGCCTGGAATAATGTACTTAAAGAGTACGGTTAATCAATCTGTAGTTACTTTTTCTAAGTTTGAGTCGCCTAGATTGATGCTGAGCTTATCCGATAAATGTGGTGAAATAATTTCATTAATCGGAATTCCAACAAAATTATATTTTTCGAGCTCATCACTAACAAATTGAATATCATCATCTGCAACAACTAAAATGATATCAATATCTATGGTCCTAGAACTAAATTTTGGCTGGGATCTGTCACGCTTAAGAAGATTTTCTATTTTTTTTAATTCTTTATTTAAATCATCGAAGTCTAGTTTGCTTTTAATACCTAAAGCGCAGTTAATAAAGTCCTCTCCCTCAAATCCTTCAGAGGGTGATTTATAAAAGTTTGAACAGCTAATTTCTATACCAATTTTTTTTAAATGGTTAATGGCTGAATTCAGGTTAGAAATTGCATCTATGTTGCTGCCCAAAGAAAGAAAAAAAGACTTCATCTTTCAATCATAATACCGACATCTTTAGAAAATCTTAATGCTCCTGGTTTCGAGAGCCTAAGCTTAACTTTTTGAATGCCGAATTTAGATTTTAAATGGTCCACTATGCCCTCACCTAAAGCTTCAATTAATTTATAGTCGGAGCCCTTAATAAAGGAAATTAAAGACTTGGTTATTTTTTTGTAATCCAAGGTATCGTCAATTGAATCACTTTTACCTGGTACTGAGACATCAAATTCAAAATCTAAATCTATGCTGATTAGCTGCCTAACCTCTCTTTCCCAGCCAAAGATTCCAATGATGGTTTCAACTCTTAGATCTCTTATGTATATCGTATCTTTCATAGCTTTAACTCATCAAGTGGCCATCTAGGTCTAACCGATGAGACTAAATTATATGATGAAATCTCAGAATATAATGAGCCTAGATAAGCAACCATCGCCGCATTATCTGTGCAATGACGAAGAGGCGGATAATGCAAATTAATATTTTTATTATCAGCAAGAGAGTCCATTTTTGATCTTAGTAGTTTGTTGGCTGCGACTCCTCCAGCCAAGACAATATCTTTGACAGAATTTTTTGATAAAGCGAAGTCAATCTTTTTAACAAGAATTTCAGTTGCTGACTCTTGAAAGGATGCAGCAATGTCTGCCTGATGCTTATCAGTAATGGTCGATAACTTCTCAACGGCATATAAAACGGCTGTCTTTAAACCACTAAAACTCATATCGCAATCGTTAGAGTGAGCCATCGGTTGTGGAAAAGAAAAAGATGAGCTATCTCCTTGCATAGCAATTTTCTCAAGAATTGGTCCTCCTGGATAACCAAGATTTAACAACTTAGCAACCTTATCAAAGGCCTCACCTACTGCATCATCTCTTGTGTCGCCTAATAATTCATAATCACCAAGCTTGTTGACTTTAATGATCATACTATGACCACCTGAAACCAATAAAGTAATGAATGGGAAATCCAAATGAATGTCTTGATCAATTTTTGGAGCATGTAAATGAGCCTCTAAGTGATTAATAGGCACAACCGGTTTATTAAGACTGATTGAGAGACCGTGTGCTAAATTCTCACCAATTAATAGTGCACCAATAAGTCCTGGTCCAGCAGTATATGCAATTTGATCTATATTTTTTAAATCAAACTCTGCCATGCACTGATCCAAAACGTTGATAATTTTGGCGCAGTGATCACGAGATGCAAGTTCAGGTACTACCCCCCCATACGCTGCATGCAAATCAATTTGAGAATAAACTTTTTCAGCAATTATTTGAGAAGAATTGCTGTCATAAAGAGCAATAGCCGTCTCATCACATGAAGTTTCAATACCTAAGGTAACCATAATTTTTTCTTTGCAATAGTATGCCAAAAAGCATAAACTACGCATCTTAATTATGCCTTCAATCAAAATAAAAGATACTGAATACTTTGACGTTGGTCTTCGAAAATTTAAACGTGCTTGCGAAAAAGCAGGAATTGTTCCTGAAATTCGTAAACGTGAATTTTACGAAAAACCAACTGAGATGAGAAAAAGAAAAATGGCTGCAGCAAAGAAACGTGCCCATAAATCAAATAGAAAATTTTCTTTTTCTCGTCAAAGGTCCTACAGATAATTGTCCTTACTAGATCAAATCAATCAAGACATTAAAAGTGCCATGCTTGAAAAGCGCGTACTTGAAAGAGATACACTCAGAATGCTACTTGCTGAAATTAAGCGGTATCAAATTGATGAAAAAGCTGAGGCAACCGATGAGGTCGTCCTGACAATCATTAACAAGATGGTCAAACAGCGAAAAGACTCTATTGAACAATTCACAAAGGGTGGTCGGGATGACTTGGCTTCTAAAGAGAAAGATCAATTAGAGGTCATCAAGCAATACCTACCAGAGCAGCTTTCTGAAGATAAAATTCGTGAAATTGTTGAAGCTGGTGTTAACTCAACCCAAGCATCCTCCATGCAAGATATGGGTAAAGTCATGGGTGCCATCAAATCTGAATTACAGGGCAAAGCTGATATGGGGCTTGTAAGTCAGATTGTTAAGACAGCACTTTCTAGTTAGTGTTTGTAGGCCGAAGGTAAATCCCTTTTATCTGTATACCTTTCTGTTAGTCTTGAAGCACGAGTTGCTAGACTCATTTCATCCCCATTAATAATGACAGTAGTGGGATATGCTGAAGGTTCCAATGGATCATCGCTCCAAATTACTATATCTGCAAAATTTCCCTCTTTAAGTGATCCTCTATTCTGAATATTGAAAATCTCAGCAACCGTACTTGTCATGCCTGCGATGCCTGCTGAATAATTCATACCATGAGCAACAGCATTACCCGCACCCTGCCTCATTAAATGATAATTATGGCTCCTTTGTGTGCTAAACATTACTTTGATACCGGCATTACTAAGAATGCCACCCAGCTTAATATTTGAAGCTAATTCATCGAATGAATCTGGAATGTTATCCATAGGATCAATAATAACTGAAACCCCTGATGCCTGAATTTGATCTAATACCAATGGTGCTTCTTCAACACTCATTAACACTAAATCAAGATCAAATTCTTTTTTAAGACGCAATGCCTGAAGTATGTCTGATGCTCGATTCACCTCTAGAACCAAAGGTATTTCTCCATTTACCACTCTTGCTAGAGCTTCAATATCTTGTAGCTGCATATCTAAAGAGCTTGCAAATGTAGTTTCCAGCAAATCTTCTATCTCAGCCCCATCTTTATTTTTTGCTAATTCAAACATGGACTCCATGATTTGAACAGTTTCAGCTCTTGAACCTCCTGTTGCACCAATTCTTGAATACATTGCTACATCCGGATCTCCTGTGATATCTAAGTTCCCATCAAGCAAGAAGAAAGATCCCATCCCCTTAAAAATGTGGCTTGAATATCCGGGGGTGGAAATCGAAGATGTAACACCATTACTTCTATTCCATGGAATCAGTGTGGAATGTGGATTGAAGGCATTGAAAACACTGAAGCCTGGTCCAAAAAAATCTGGTTCATCATCATTAGTAACATCTAAGGCATTAATCTCTACTACCCCCAAGTTACTTATGGGCGAAATAAGCCCTGGAGTAACTGGCTTACCCCTTGCTTCTATGACTTTAGCCGATGATGAATTTAAAAACTTACCAACTTCTACTATTTTATTATCAGTAATTAAAATATCGCCTATGAAACTATCGCCTTGTCCATCATGGATTTGACCAGACTTAATCAAAATTGAGTTAGCAGTTAAATTAAAAGATAAAAATACTATAAATAAGATTAATCGCTTCATAATGATGCCCTCTCATCAGATGGATTGATAATACCTAAGTCAAAATCAGTAACTGGCTGTGTTTGCTTTTCTCCTCTAACAAAAGCTTCAGCCCCATCAATAAATACATATTCCGCCAACGCATAAACACTAAATGGATTTTTGCTCCAAATAACTAAATCGGCATCTTTCCCAATCTCAATAGTGCCTGTTTGATCCAAAATTCCAGCTGCTTTTGCTGGATTACTTGTGATCCATTGAATTGCACGAGCTTTGCTGATTTCATAACCAGCTCTTAATCCAGCAGATAAAGCTTTTGCGGCCTCTTGATTGAGATGCTGAATACCAACCTCATCATCCGAATGCACGATAGCACATCCTTTGCCACCCCTTGCTTGGTCTACAATAGAAATATTGGCTGGAACCATGTCATAGGCCTCATGTTTAAAGCCCCACCAGTCTGCCCATAAAGCTCCACAAATCCCCTCGTCTGCTAACAGATCTGCAATTTTATAAGCTTCGACTGCATGATGGAATGCGGTGATTTTATAATTAAATTCCTTAGATAATTCAATCATATTTGCCATCTCATCGGCTCTATAGCAATGATTTTGAACTAATATCTCACCACTTAAGACCCCTGCAAGAGTGTCAAGCTCTAGGTTTCTTCTAGGAGGATCAACAAGCTCTTTGGCTTCATCTGACTTTTCAATATATTCATTCTGACGTTTTTGATAATCGACTGCACTGATCCAAGCATTTCTGTAGCCTGCCATGTTCCCCATCCTGGTTGAAGGTGCTGACCCTCGATTGCCGTAAACTCTCTTTGGGTTTTCACCACAAGCCATCTTTAATGAGTGAGGAGCACCTGGGAATTTCATATCATGAATTATGTTTCTAGGAATATTCTTAAAAGTTGCCCCGCGACCACCAAACAGATTTGCAGAACCAGGCAACACATGAAAAGCAGTAACACCACCTTTCAACGCTAGAGAAAATTGAGGATCCTGTGACCAAACAGAGTGTTCAGCCCAAACCTCAGCCGTATTAGGGCTGGTTGCCTCATTTCCATCTGAGCTTGTTCTTACACTTGGTGCTGGATAAACCCCCATGTGGGAATGAATATCAATAAGTCCAGGAGTTAACCATTTTCCCCTAGCGTCAATAATCGTTGCATTATTATCAACGATATCTTTTCCTATCTCCTTAATGATGCCGTCGTCAAAAAGTACATCAAAGTTCGAATATTCATTACCAAGCCCATCATAAAGATTTACAGACTTAATTAGTGTTCTCTCCGATTCGAGCGGTTTGTAGTTAGATTCAAATGGTTCTCTTTCTAATGAAGTAGATTTTTCTGGAGCATCAGTTGTTTTGGATTTAGATACTTCAAAATCCTCTGAGCATGAGTAAATTAGAAGCATAGAGAAAGCTAAAAATAAATGATTTTTCATACTAATTAATTCCAATGAATGATTAAACAATCATAAAGGATATAATGCTTCTCATGAAAAGATCAAATGACAGAGCTTTTGACCAGCTTAGAGACGTCAATGTTGAAACAGGCATTATTGGTAATGCCGAAGGATCTGCATTAATTAAGTTTGGAAACACTCATGTGATTTGCACGGCATCAATTGAAAATTCTGTACCCAGATGGATGAAAAATAGCAATAAGGGATGGATCACAGCTGAGTATGGCATGCTTCCAAGATCAACTCATGAGAGAATGGGAAGAGAGGCTGCCCGAGGAAAACAAAGCGGAAGAACACAAGAGATTCAGAGACTTATCGGTAGATCTCTTCGACAAAGTGTGAACTTGGAATATTTAAAAGATCACACCATCACAATAGACTGCGATGTGATTCAGGCTGATGGAGGAACACGCACTGCCTCAATTACCGGGGGCTGTATTGCTTTATTTTCTGCAATTCAAAATAAATTAAAAGATCATAGGGCTATAAAAAAACATGTGGCTGCCATTTCCATTGGCCTCCTTAACGACGAGCCTATTTTAGATCTTGACTATACAGAGGACTCTTCAGCTGAAACTGATCTTAATCTAGTCATGGATGAAGATAATGGAATCATTGAAATACAAGGCACTGCAGAAGAGAAACCATTTTCAAATGAGCAACTTGAACAGATGTTGGATATTGGGAAAAAAGGTATAGGCCATTTGATTGAGCTTCAGAAAAAATGTCTCAATTAAAAGATTATCAAATTAACTTTATTAATGAAGCCATTCGTGTAGGCGCATTAGAATTTGGAACGTTCACCTTAAAATCTGGCAGACAAAGTCCGTATTTTTTTAACGCATCAAAATTACTTTTTGATGCAGATATAAACATCATCATCGAAGGATTTGCTCATAAGTTTTTAGAATTTGGTTCGGACATCAATCAATTGTTTGGGCCTGCCTACAAAGGTACTATTTTTGGAAGCATGTTAGGCATGCATCTCAAAAAAACCAACCCCTCATTATCACTTTGTTTTAATAGAAAAGAAATTAAAGATCATGGTGAAGGTGGGATGTTTATTGGTCAAATTCCCTCTGGGAATGTTGTGATAGTTGACGATGTACTTTCAGCAGGAACTGCCGCCAAGGAATCCATCGATTTAATTTTAGAAAATGATGCGACGCCGTCTGGTATCTTGGTTGGGTTAAATCGCCAGGAAAAAGGTACATCAGCACAATCTGCAAGCTTTGAGTTAGAACAAACCTACAACCTTAAAGTCCTCTCTGTAATTTGTCTTGATGATTTAATAAGGTTTCTTAAGCAAGGTGATCAAGCGGAGTTTATTGATAGTATGGAAAGCTATCGCGATGAGTGGGGAGCCTAGATGTTCACGGGCATTGTAACTGAGCAAGGTGTTGTTTCGTCCGTTAAATCGAGTAGGGGCTATAGCTCAATTTCAATCAAATGTTCAAAGAAATTTCTAAAAGGGTTGAAGAAAGGTGCCAGTGTTGCAGTGAATGGAGTTTGTCTGACTTCAAAAAAAGGGAGTTCTGAGATTCTCCAGTTTGATGTAATTGATGAAACTCTGTCCTTAACAAACCTTAAGCAGATAAAAAAAGGTACAAAGGTTAATTTGGAACGCTCAATGACTGTAAAAACTGAAATTGGAGGCCACTTATTGTCAGGCCATATTCATTGTGAGGGCACGATATCAAAAATAACTAAAGTTTCGAATCAAACTAAAGACATGTTAATCACCCTTCCGTCTAAGATGATGAAATATATTTTTTACAAGGGGTACATTGGCATCAATGGATGCAGCTTAACCATTGGAAAAGTGAATAAAAATTCATTTTTCATTCACTTGATTCCTGAAACATTAAAAATTACAAACCTAGACGAATTATCAGAAAAATCAAAAGTTAATATTGAGATCGAGCAGAGTACTTTGATTACGGTTGAAAGCGTTGAGAAAATTATTGCTCAGAAAAAAGTTTAGCTAAAACTGCCATTCTAAGACCAACACCATTTGCAACTTGATGGGATACTTTGCAATTCTCCAAGTCAGCAATTTCTTTTTCAAACTCGATTCCATAATTAACTGGGCCAGGATGAAAAACCATATAGTCCTTGGCTGCTAATGCTAATCTTGATTCGGTGAGTTGATATCTCTTTAAATACTCAGAATGTTCAATGCTTAGGGCTTCCTGAATTCTTTCTTTTTGTATTCTTAGACCCATAATTAAATCAGCATTCTCAATTGCAGAATCTAGATCTTCATGGAAGCTACCATAATCTGCCTCTAAGAAATTAGAACAAAGTTCAGGTAAACCTGAAAATCTTAAACTGGCACAACCTAATTTTTTAGTAAGCTCAATAAATGAGCGAGCAACCCTTGAGTGATCAAGGTCACCAATGATTGAAATATTTAGTTTTGATAAATCTTTTTTAAATTCTTTAACGGTGAGTAAATCTGAAAGTGCTTGAGTTGGATGCGAAGTAATACCTGCTCCAGCATTGATAAAACTTAGATTTGGAAACTTTGAAGCAAGGTCATAAATTACATTGTCAGGATGTCTGATAATAAACAGCTCTATCCCCATTAATGCAAGGGTTTCGATAGTGTTCTCTAACGATTCACCTTTAGTTATTGAAGAAGAATCTGGATGAATATCAATATATTGTGCGCCTAAATTTAATAACGCAATCTCAAAAGAGGATTTTGTCCTAGTGCTAGGTTCAAAAAAAAGAATTCCTACCTTCTTATCACCGTAAATAGGTTCTTGGTTGAATCCACCTATGTCTGATCTAAATTGGGAAGCAAGCGAAATAATATCTTCTATTTCTTTTATATTTAAAGACTCAATATCAATTAAATTCATGTTAATTCGGTATTACTAAAATGGCATCAATTTCTATTTCTGCATCAAGAGGTAGTTTTGCAGTCTGAATGGTTACTCGAGCTGGATATGGTGCATTCATCCTGGCTTCCATAATCGAATTTACCTCACCAAATTTTGATAAGTCTGATAAGTAAATTGTTAGCTTAACTGCATGATTGAGATCTGAATCCGCTGCCGCAGCGATTGCTGTTAGGTTGTCGAATACTTTATTAACTTGATCTGAAAATGATGAATCAACTAATTTTCCAGAGGCATTATCAAGAGGAATTTGTCCAGATATGTAAACTGTATTCCCTGCTTTTACAGCTTGATTGTATGGCCCAATTGCAGAAGGTGCATTTTCTGTTTTAATAATTTGTTTTTTCATTTTTGCTCTTTGCATCGTTGATGATCCTTACACAACTATTAACAAATTTCTTTGATCTAATTTTTTTCATCAAAGCCTGAAGATGCTGTAAATTGAGAACATCACCCTCAAACATGAACTCAGTAAATTTAGTATCAAGATCCCTAGTTCTGGCATTGGATATGTTTATATTCAATTTTGCAAAGACTGAAGCTAAATCCGCCAAGCTGCCAGGACGATCTTCACCAACTATCTTAATGTGTGCTCGATAGTACCTCTCTTGCCGGTTATCTCCCCAAATGGCTGAAAAGAACCTTGAGGCATCATCTCGATTTTTTGAAAGCTGTTTGCATCTTGAATGATGAATCACAATTCCTCTGTCAGTATCTGTATGAGCTTTAATAGGATCTCCATATACGGGCATGCAACACTTAGCATAAACAACGGTAACGCCCTCAATATTGTGATCTTCAAGTATTAATGACCCAGAAACTTTATTTTTTGAGCCCTTAGCCTGAATTTCTTCAAAAAATTTCTCAGCAACTATTGCGCCTGTTTTTCTTCCCAATCCAAGATCAGTTAAAAGATTATTTAATGAGTCAACGCTGAGCAGCTTAAGGACTCCTTGTAATCTGCTGCCGCGATAGTCTTCAAGACTTAGTCCGCTTCTTGCAAGTTCAGATTCAAGCATTACTTTACCGGCTTTCCTTGCTTGAGATATTTTTTGCTGTCTCAAACTCGATCGAATGGCACTTCTGGCTTTGCTTGTAGTAACAAAGTTAAGCCATGCAGGACTTGGCTCAGCATCTTCAGAAACCTCAATCTCTATGCTCTGCCCGCTTTCTAATTGAATATTCAACGGAGCATACTTTCTGTTAACTTTACATCTAACAGTTTTATTACCAATATCTGTGTGTAGCTCATAGGCAAAGTCAATTGGGGTTGCGCCATTTTTTAGATTAAGAATATCTCCATCGGGGGTAAATACATATACTTCATTATTAAAGAGATCAGATTTTATTGTTTCAAAAAACTCATTTGAGTTTTCGGCTTCTTTATCATAATCAATTATGCTTTTGAGCCATTTACGAGCTCCGAGACTCTCTGAGGCATCGGATTTCTCTGTTTTATATGCCCAATGTGCAGCAACACCATTTTCTGCAATCTCAACCATATTTTTTGTTTGGATCTGAACTTCAATTGGAATGCCCTCAAGGGCAATAAGGGTTGTATGTAACGCTTGATACCCATTGCTTTTTGGAATGGCCACATAATCTTTAAAACGGTTTTCAATGGGTTTATAAAAATTATGCACAATGCCCAAACTCCTGTAGGCATCATCAACAGAATTAACAATTATTCGAAATGCAAAAACATCTAGAATTTCGTTAAACGGTCGTTTGCGATATTTAATTTTTCTGTAGAGACTAAAAAGACTTTTTTGCCTACCTTTTACAGTTGCTTGCACTCCATTATCTTTTAATTTTTTTTTAATTTCCTTTTTAAGTTTGTAAACAATTCTTTCGCGGCCCCTTTTTGCATTTTTGATTGCTGATTTGAGGAGTCTTGATCTCATTGGATGCAAGCATTTAAAAGCTCTATCTTCGAGCTCTTCTCTAAGATTTTGCATTCCTATTCTGATGGCTATGGGTCCATAAACATCTAGTGTCTCGATGCATTTTTGAATTTGCTTATCTCTTGGCAGAAAATCAATTGTTCTCATGTTGTGCAATCGATCGCATAACTTAACTAAGATCACTCGTATGTCTTTAGACATAGCTAATGCCATTTTTTGAAAACTACCTGCATTCCTCTCAGCAATATTTTTAAAATCCATTTTGTTAAGTTTGCTTACACCATCGATAATGCTGACTACATCCTTACCGAACATTTTCTCTAAAGTGGTTTTTTGGACATCGCAATCCTCTAAGACATCATGCATGAAGCCGGCACATACAGATTCAAGATCAACTTTTAGGTCCAACAAGATAGAAGCTACTTCAACAGGATGAGAAATATAAGGAGATCCGTCTCTTCTGAGCTGACCATCATGGGCCTCGAGCGCAACACAATAAGCTAAATTGATTTTTTTAACTTCTTTTTTATCAAAATATGAAGAAGCTTTTTTAAATATGTCCTGCGGAAGTCTTACTAGATTTGATTGATCTGGATTATTAAGAACTGAAAGGTTGGTGGCTGCTAATTGATCGCTCAATTAATACTCCGAGGGTTTTTTCATTACCCCACTATATCATCCTTTGGTTTCTGCCTGTCTAAAGAGAATTCATCAAGCAGCATATCTTCTTCAAGTGTTTTTTCTAAGATTTCATTATTGATTAACCCTTCTTCGATTTCTCTTAAAGCGACGATAGTAGGCTTATCATCTTCCCACTCGACCAGAGGTTCTCGACTAGTTGTAGAGAGTTGTCTTGCACGACCAGAGGCCAATAGAATTAATTCAAATCTACTGTGTACTTTGTCTAAACATCCTTCAACTGTAATTCTAGCCATAATTAACCTCGGAGGCGTATTTTAGTGTTTTTATGTTAATGAATTCAATAGTTTAGTTAAAAACAATTCTTTTTTTGAATTCATTGGATAACTGTCTTCCCCAGTGATTATTCTTGCAAGATCATTGCAACAATCCTCAAAAACATCATTGACCAAGATATGATCATAGTCTTTGCAACTGGGTATTTCTCTCATTGCATTTGAAAGTCTTAACTCAATGCTTTCCTTGGAATTTGTGCCTCTCTCATTCAGCCTTTTAGTTAAAGAATCAATACTTGGCGGTAACAAAAAAATAGATTCATGAGGAAAGTTGGTTGACTTAATTTGCTGAACGCCTTGGACATCTATCTCAAGGATGATATTTATCCCTTCAGCAATCTTTGTTTCTACAAAATCTATTGAGGTGCCATAAAAATTTCCATGAACTAATGCGTGCTCTAAAAAGAAATTATTGCTTACTTTATTTTTAAAATCATCTTCGCTAGTAAAAATATAATAATCTTGACTGCCGCCCCTTTTTTTTCGGGTTGTATGAGAGATTGAAAGCTCTACATTAAAATTTTTAGAATTTAGATTATCCAAGACTGCATTTATCAATGAAGACTTCCCTGTTCCTGAGGCTGCAGATATAAGAAAGAGTTTGGCTTTCATTGAATGTTTTGTGATTGTTCTCTTAGTTCCTCAACAACAATTTTTAAATTTATTGCAAGCTTCTTTGCTTTAGAATTATCAAGCTTAACTGATAAAGTATTTGCTTCTCTAAATAATTCTTGCAGCATAAAATCAATTTTTTTTCCATGAGGGCCATTTGATTTAAGAATCTTATTTATTTCTTTAATATGAAAGCCAATTCTATCTAACTCCTCAGAAACATCTTGTTTCATAATCTGCAAAGCAATCTCTTTTTCAATTTCCTCACTAGGATTATCTAAAAAATGATTAAGCCTTTCTTTAACATTTTTCTTTCTTTGCTTATTTATTGAGGGGATCATTTTTCGGAGTGAGGCTTCTATTGAAAGAATATTTTTAATTTTAATATTCAAAACTTTTAATATTTTATTTCCTTCACTCAATCTAGAGTGTTTTAAGTCATCTATGGCTTTATTTATAACTTTTATTAAGTGCGCGTCACTAATGGCAGAATCTTCAGACAATAAAACAGCACCAGGAAAATTTTTAATATCACTAAATTTAAGAGTATCGGTTTCAAGATGCTTTGACTTTTGAATTTCCTTGTTAAGCTGCGCTAGCACATCATTATTTAGGGAAAGCTTTGAGTTACTACCTCCAAGAACATTTAACCTAACATCAAATTGTCCTCTTCTAAAAACAGATTTAAGTTTTTGATTGAGATGCTCTTCTACTGAAAAGGATTGTTGAGCTGACCTAAAATGAATATCAATAAATTTACTGTTGACTGATTTTATCTCACAAGATACTTCAAAATTTTTATTACTTAGTTTCGAAAAACCGAAGCCGGTCATGCTCTGTATCATAGATTGATATTATATATTTTATCCATCAAGCAATTTACTCTTTAATAAATTTGATATGTCTAATTGCTTACCGGGATTATCTATACGAAAAAAATCATCGAAGTTTTTTTCGGGGAAGAGCATTTTAAATCGTTCTTGAGCAAGCACCGTTGGTTCGCTCACATTAAGCAGCAATAAATCTGTTTTGTTGATACAAAAATTCATAATTATTCTGGCTGCCTGATCCCTACTAAGCCGATTAAGATTTGCACTTATTGGAATTAGTTTATTCTGAAACTCATCTACTTGTTTATAAAGAATCTTATCCTTCATTTCGGGATCATATAAACCAGAAAATCTAAAGATTGTCTTTTGCAATGAATTGATTCCTTTTGAATAGATCGCTTCGCTTTCTAAAAGGCTTTTGGCTCTAAAATCTTCTGAATTAACATTGCTAAGCTCAGTAATTGGCTCTTCTGAGTCTTTATAAACTCGTGTGGATGAAATTAATAATGACTTTTTAAATGATGTATTTTTTACTAAATTAGAAATGAGCTTCATGCCCTCCTCATAACCTTTTTCATAGCCCGCCTCATCAAATGATGTTGGGGTTAATGTGATGACAAGACAGTCATAGTTTTTAAGAAGGTTAACTTTTTGAGCAGAATTTTTAAACCAATCTAAGGAGTGGTATTGATCAGGGATAATTGTGGGTTTGAGTGATCGAGAAATGCCTGTTATCACAAGATCGTCCTGACCAATCGAAGCTAGACGAGAACCCAAATCTCCATACCCAATAAATAAAATATTCTTTTTCATTCTTTTAAAGTGCTTATATTAAAAGTATTATCCAGTTGTGGCTAATTCAGAGTTACAAAAGCTAAATGGTGTTGGCGCTGCAACGATTTCTCAACTTAATAGTTTAGGCCTTTTCACAATTCAAGACCTATGTTTCCATTTGCCAAACACATATCAAAATAAGACAAAGGTTACACCTATTTCAAATCTTGATGTTGGAGAGGAAGCATTAATAGAAGGAGAAGTTGTTTCAGTGCAAGCAATTTATCGGCCTAGAAAAATGTTAGTTGCAAAAATTAGTGATGGTTATTCTTATCTCAATCTTAGGTTATTTTATTTTCATCCAAATCAAACACGTCAATTTCAAAAAGGCTTTAGCATTAGATGTTATGGCAAAACCTCGTTAAGTAAATATGGTTTAGAAATGATTCATCCCGATTATGAAATAAATCAAAAATTATCACCGCTTCAAAAAACACTCAATCCAACATACCGAATATGCAAAGGGATAAGTCAGAATAAAATAAAAAAATTTATCCAAGAAGCCATTAAGGTTTACGACTTTGAAGATGAAGCAATTAATTTAAAGCATTATGGTGATGATAACGCCTTGTCCATAAAGGATGCCTTAGAAATCATTCATAATCCAAGTGCTGATATTCCTATCGATGATCTGATTCCAGGAGGAACGCATCCTGCAAGAGTTAAATTGCTTAAAGAAGAATTAATTGCATTTCAAACCGGAATGGTTTCTTTAAGATCCAAAATGAAAACAAGTAAAGCAGAGCCCTGCATTGAAAGAGGTAGTTGGTGCAAGGACTTTCTATCGATGTTTCCATACGAGTTAACCACTGCTCAGTCCAGAGTTGAAAGCGAAATAAATAAAGACCTTATTAAATCTGAGCCCATGATGAGATTGGTGCAAGGTGATGTTGGTTCAGGAAAAACTGCGGTTGCAGTTCTTGCAGCAACAAAAGCGTTAGATTCAAATTTTCAAGCTGCATTTATGGCGCCAACCACTCTGCTTGCCCAACAACACTTCGAAAATATAAAAAAATTTTTTCCAAATCATATCGATGAAATTGAACTGCTGACGAGTGGTCTTACTAAGAGCGTCAGAAAAAAAATCCTTGAGAAAATTAAAGCAGGAAAAATTAAGTTTATTGTTGGCACGCATGCAATTTTTCAGGCAGATGTTGAGTATTGCAATCTTGCATTGGCAATAATTGATGAGCAGCATCGTTTTGGTGTTAACCAGAGACTTGCTCTGATTAAAAAAACAGAAAATCAAAATATCCATCCCCATCAACTTACCTTAACAGCAACCCCAATACCAAGAACTTTATCGATGAGCATTTATGCCAACATGGATGTTTCAGTTATTGATGAAATGCCGCCAGGTAGACAGCCAATCATTACTTCGATGCTGTCAATGCAATCTAAAGAAAATCTTATATCTAGAACGAGGGAGGCAATAACTAAAAATAGTCTGATTTACTGGATATGTCCTCTGGTTGAAGAATCTGAAACATTGGACTTAAGTTCAGTGACTCAAACCCATGAAACCTTATGCGATGAATTCGGTGAGGATAAAGTTGGTTTAGTGCACGGCAAGCTTTCAAAAGATTCAAAAAATGAAGAGATTGATAAATTTAGAGATGGAAAAACAAAAATTCTTGTTTCAACAACAGTGATTGAAGTTGGGGTTGACGTTCCTGATGCCGACATAATGATCATTGAGAATGCAGAGCGGTTCGGTCTTGCGCAATTGCATCAGCTTAGAGGAAGAGTTGGTAGAGGGTCAAAGCAAAGTTATTGCATTTTGCTGCATAAAGATAAACTTAATGAAGTTTCCTCAGAGAGGTTAGATGTACTTTGCCAAACACAGGATGGTTTTAAGATTGCAGAAAAAGATCTTGAAATCAGGGGACCAGGTGAAATTATGGGCGCACAACAAACCGGAATAGTTCCCTTTAAATATGCCAATCTGATCAGGGATAGCAGGTATCTTGAAGAAACAAAGTTAATTGCTGAAAAAATCTTTAATGAGGATAGGCAGCTTGCAAACAAGCTAATCAAAAGATGGGTTTCTGGATCAATGGCCTATGCTGATGCATAAAAAATCCCAGCCAAAGCTGGGATCTTAAATTTTTTAGGCTTCCTCTAAATGCTTAGTAATGGAGCAATAACTAAGCTGACAATTGCCATTACATTAATAAGAATATTCATTGATGGGCCTGAGGTATCCTTAAACGGATCTCCTACAGTATCTCCAACAACTGCAGCTGCATGAGTATCAGATCCTTTTCCACCGAAATTTCCCTTTTCAACAAATTTCTTTGCATTATCCCAAGCACCTCCGGCATTAGCCATCATTAATGCCAAGGAAACACAACCCAGCAAACCTCCAGCCAACATTCCACCTAAGGCTTGTGCGCCAAGGCCAAACCCTACTATTGCTGGCATAGAAACAGCAATGACACCAGGAAGCATCATTTTCTTAAGAGCTGCTGTTGTAGCAATTTCAACACATTTTTCTGAATCAGGATCTGCTTTGCCTTCCATCAAACCTTTTATTTCTTTAAATTGTCTTCTTATTTCATTAATCATTTCAAATGCTGCGTCACCCACTGCGGTCATAGTAATTGAAGAGACCAAAAAGGGAATGCATGCACCAATGAACATGCCAACAAGAACAATTGGATCAGAGAGTGAAAGTGAGAATTCAGGATTATTTGCAGTTACAACAGCTGAAAAAGCAGAAATAATTGCAAGAGCCGCCAAAGCAGCTGCTCCAATTGCAAACCCTTTTCCAATAGCAGCAGTCGTATTACCTAATTCATCCAACGAATCAGTGATATCTCTTACTTTTTTGCCCATGCCTGACATTTCAGCAATTCCACCGGCATTGTCCGCAACAGGTCCATAAGCATCAATTGCCATGGTAATACCAACAGTTGCTAGCATGCCAACTGCGGCAATACCAACACCATAAACGTCAGCAAGACTAGTTGATACGAATATAATAGTTGCGAGAATTGCGATTGGAATTACAACTGACTGCATGCCCACTGAAAGCCCTGAAATCATGACTGTTGCTGATCCAGTTTCTCCTGACTTAGCTATCTTTTCAACTGGCTTTCCGCCTGTGTAGTACTCAGTAATTAATCCGATCAATACTCCGCCTACAGCTCCAGCGATAACACACCACCAAACATTCATATCTACACCAGGAATTGAATCTATTAAAAAATAAGCCATGGCAACAAAAATTACTGGAGCCAATAAGGTTCCAGATCTAAGCGCACTAGCTGGTGCTTTAGCAGATTGAAGCTTGACGATAAAAATTCCAATAATTGAAGCTATAAGTCCAGCTGAGGCCAAAGCCAATGGCAACATCATCATATCTTCTGAGCCTAATGTATAAGCTATTGCTATAGAGGCAATCATGGAACCACAATAGGATTCAAAAATATCAGACCCCATTCCGGCAACATCACCAACATTATCACCAACATTGTCAGCAATAACACCAGGGTTTCTTGGATCATCTTCAGGTATCCCAGCTTCAATTTTACCCACTAAATCTGCACCCACGTCAGCGCTCTTAGTAAAGATTCCCCCGCCGACCCTAGAAAATAATGCGACCACTGATGCACCCATACCAAAGCCTTCTAGTGCATGAACATGATTTGCAGGAACAAAAAAGTAATAAAGGGCGCCAAGACCAATCAAACCTAAGGATGCTACACACAAGCCCATCACTGAGCCCCCATAAAACGATACTGACAATGCAGCAGCTGCTCCTTCTTTTTTAGCAGCTGTGGCTGTTCTAACATTTGCTTTAGTAGCTGCGTACATACCTATAAAACCAGCAAGTGAAGAACACGCAGCGCCAACTATTACAGCGATTGCAGAATACATTCCAAGCCCAAGCCATACTAAGCCAACAAGGATCACAATGAAGATCAGTAAATATTTATACTCAGTTTTCATAAATGCTAGGGCACCTGAGTGGATTTGATCCCCAATTTTTTTAACTTTTTTCTCTCCATCTGGATACTGCATTACTAAAAGGTATACGACGAAGGCTGCAATAAGACCAACGATTCCAAGCACTGGAGGTATTAGTGTATTCATGAATGGTTCTCCCTAAAAGTGGCAAATTTTAACAAAATATCCCTTAAAAATGTTAATTAGTTTTGCAGAATTGCCTTCTCATCTAGTTTATTTTCAGACCTTGCTACGATACAAGCAACGGTTGCGTCACCAGAAATGTTTACTGCCGTTCTGATCATATCCAAAACTCTATCAACAGCAAGAATAATTCCAATGGCTTCTAAGGGAAGATTGAACTGCTGAAGAATGATTACTAAAGTGATAATGCCAGCTGATGGAACAGCTGCAGTACCTATTGAAGTGGCTACAGCTAATAAGACAATTTGAATGTATTGAAATAAAGTTAAGTCAATCCCAGAGATTTGTGCAATAAATACGGTTGCTAGGCCTTGCATGATAGCGGTGCCATCCATATTTATCGTTGCTCCAACAGGAACAACAAACGATGCTACATTCTTATCCACACCCAAATCCTGTGAAACTGTTTTTAATGTAACTGGAATGGTGGCAGCACTTGATGATGTTGAAAAAGCAAACAAAATGGGCTCTTTCATTTTCTTAAAGAAAGCAATGGGGTTAATTTTTGCTAAATACTTAAGAAATAAAGAGTAAGTAAATAGTGCGTGAAAAATCAGTAATGAGATTAAAAGAGCAACATAAATAAATACATCTTGAAAAATATCTAGACCATCAGTAATTACAAATCTTCCAATCAAACAAAAAACACCTATTGGTGCAAAAGACATAATCATGATGACCAGCTGCATAAATACGGTGTTAAGTTTTTCAAAAGCACTGCTTAGATTCCCGGTCAGATGATTGGTCTTATTTAATGCTATGCCAAATAAAATACTAAAAAAGACTATTGCCAGCATTTGATTTTCGACAAAGGCTTGAAAAATGTTCTTTGGAAATATGCCTACGATTGTGTCATACAGTGACTGACCTCCCGGAAGAGATTCAATGCTTGTTGGCATTGCAGCAGCATAACCAGCACCAGGTTGAAAAATTGCTCCAACAAGTAATGCTGTGCTTACAGCTATAGCTGTAGTCAATAAATAAAGTCCGATGGTTTTTAAAGATATTGACCCGAGTGTACTGGTATCTGAGAGTGATGAAATGCCAGAGACAAGTGAGAAAAAAACCAATGGCACTACCAAGAGCTTTAATAGATTTAGAAAAATGTCACCGCCTAAGTTAAAAATATATTGAGCAACAAAACTCTTTAAGTCTTCGGATATAAAAGAGGAATAATAAAAAAAACTAGCAACCAAAAAACCAAACAGCAATCCTAAAAGAATATTTCTGGTTAGGTTTTTTGGAGTTTCAATCATATTTCAACCATTTCAAAATCTTCTTTCCCTACACCGCAATCTGGGCAAAGCCAATCAGAAGGAACATCCTCCCATCTTGTACCTGGTTCGATCCCATCATCTGGCCACCCCTGCTCTTCGTCATAAATTAGGCCACAAACAATGCATTCCCATTTCTTAAATTCCATAGTCAATCCTTAAGTATTTGAAAAAATAAGCAGGCTATAATATCAGTTTAACTGAATGAATTCATGCATCCTAAACGAATCTCAAAATGGGTACTTAAGCCTTTTGTCTATTTTATGGGTAGCAATAATATTCAGAGAGCTTGGCTCTTTGAACCTAATTCAATCACCGAAAGAATCAAACGCAATCATTCATTTGAGCTTGAGCTAGTGAGTGAGCAAATCGAGGAATTAGATCATCTGGATAAAAGGATTGTTGGCATTGCTAAAAATGAGTCGATGGTTCGAAGAGTTAAACTCTTTGGAGATAAAAAAGAATTAGTTTTTGGCGAGAGCATTATCCCTCAAGAAACAAAAGAGCATGGCTTTGCTGGACTTAAAAACCTTGGCTCTAAACCATTAGGTGATCTAATTTTTACCAGCAAGAAATTTAAGAGAATGCGAGTTTTATTTGCAAAATTTGAATTCAATAATAAAAAATACTGGGGAAGAATAACTGTTTTCAGGGTGAATAGTTATCCAATGTCAATTAAGGAGATTTTTATAATTGATTAAATTTATAAAAGGCTCAATAGCTCTTTGTAGGCTTGATAAACCTATTGGGATTTATCTTATTTTTTGGCCTGCACTGGCAGCAGCAGTTATTTCAACCGACGTAATTTCAAACCTTAATGTTTTGGCAATTATTATGATTGGAAGCATTTTAGTAAGGTCAATTGGTTGTGTAATAAACGATATCTTTGACAAAGACATTGATAGCAAGGTTGAAAGAACAAAATCTAGGCCCCTTGCATCTGGTCAGCTAACAACTTCAGAAGGATGGATTATCTTTTTGATTTTAGCCATATGCATCTTAGCCCTATTGGTCCAAACAAACCTTCAAACCATTATTGTCAGTTCCATTTTTGGATGCATGATTATTCTATATCCTTTGATGAAGCGTTTTTTTCTGGGTCCCCAATTATTCTTAGGGATTACATTTAATCCTATTTTTATAGTGCATGCCATAACTGAATCGATAACTTTAGGATCATTCATATTCTTCTTTGCAATCTTCTGCTGGGTTGTTGCTTACGATACTTACTATGGCTTATGTGACATCGAGGATGATAAACAATTAGGTATAAAATCCACTCCTCTTTGGTGGAAAGCTAGAACTCAAAACTTGATATTTGTATTCCAGTTTCTGTTTGTAATATCGATTTATTTCGTAGGAGATTTTTATGCCTTCTCAAACTATTGGATACTTGGGCTTACGATAATTAGTTTATTTTTTGTTTATCAATCGCATCTTGCAAAAAATAATGAGTACCTTTCTGCTTTTAAAAATAATAACTTAGTAGGCATGATCTTATGCCTATTTTTATTCATAGAAGTTCATTTTATCTAATGAGTTTTGTAGATGGATTTTCAGATCAACTGAAAAAAGAGTTAAAGGATTACACTCCAAAGAATCCATTTGAGACATACGAATATTACCAATGTCTTGAGAACAGCGGATGTGCATCTGAGAATTCTGGATGGCAACCACACCATAACTTACAAGTTTCTGTTGATGGAAATTTAATTATTCCTATTTATAAAAAAACTAATAGCTATGGAGAATTTATTTTTGATTACTCCTGGGCTAACGCCTTTGCTAGATACGGCATTGAATACTATCCAAAACTAGTTTCATCAGTACCTTTCACTCCCTGTCATAGCTCAAAATTAATTGGAAATACCAAACTGCTTGGGGATGCTATTGCAGAAGTAGAAAATTTTATGTCATCAGACGGCATTCAGTCTTGGCATATCTTATTTCCATCTGATGAAGACTTACTCAAACTTGAAAATCATGGATTTATTAAAAGATTTGGCTATCGGTATGTTTGGAAGAATTATGACTATGAATCATTTTCAGACTACCTTGCGAGGTTTAAATCTCGACAAAGAAAAAATATTCTTAAAGAAAGAAAAAGTATCAAAGATGAAAAAATTGAGTTTGAGATCTTTTCGGGCAGCTCTATCAATGAGGATGCATGGCAAAAACTTTACAGCTTTTACTGTCAAACTTATTTTGATAGAGGTCAAAGGCCTTATTTGAACCTCCAATTTTTTAAGATGATTGCTGATAAAAAAGAAATAAAGCCAGTTATTTTTTTTGCAAAGTACAAAGATGATTTTGTTGGGGCTTCATTATGCTTTGAGGGAAAAGATACATTATATGGAAGGCATTGGGGCTCAAATATTTTGCTAAAAAACTTACACTTCGAAGCCTGCTACTATCAAGGAATTGAATACTGTATCAATAATGGCATCTCGTACTTTGATCCAGGCATACAAGGCGAGCATAAACTAAGAAGAGGTTTTGAGGTTTCAAAAAAAGTTTCAATGCATATGATTTCTAACAAAGATTTTAGGGATGCAATAGCTTCGTTTTGCAAAGATGAAGAGAGTGAAATCAATAGGTATATAGAATCTTGTAAAGCCTATACTCCTTTTAATATTGATTATAGAATTGAGTAATGAATAAACTGAGTAAAACATCGCATCATCTAAGTGTTTGCTCAGCTAACTATCGAAGAATAAGAAAAATTCTTCCAGGCTTTGCTAAACAAGAATATAAATTTTTGCTTGACGAAACAGATGTTACTGCAAGCTTTAAAATTATTGATAAACAAAATCATACACTTTTAATTGAATCAGCTCAGTCTACTTCTAACTCAATAATGGAGTTTAAATTTAGATTACAAATCTTCTTAGATGCAAGACTTGCAGAGGTTGTTTCATTCCAGAATGAGAAGCCAGTTCCATTCTATGTAAGCAAACCTCGATCTCAATCATTGGATGAGAAATATCAACAGAACCGTATGCTGTGTGAGTGGCTGGAATATATTCTGCTTAAAGGGAGGGTTAAATCTGATTTTCTTCCATGAAGAATATCTTATACCTACATGGATTTGCATCTTCGTCTGATTCCACAAAAGCTAAGCTTTTCAAAGAGTTCGTTAACTCACATAAAAATCTCAATGTTCTAACGCCAGATCTTCCAAATAATCTAATAGGTTGGTCAAGCCTTATTGAGGAATTGTGTGAAAGGCACAATCCTGTTGCTTTTATCGGCAGCTCAATGGGTGGATTCTATTCAACTTTCTTTGCAAGAAAGTTGGGTGCTATGGATGTTCTTTTAAATCCTGCTGTTTTGCCAGCAGAGGGCATGAAAAGTTATCTTGGAAAAAATAATAACTATGCAACAGGTGAAGAATTCGTAATGAAGAATGATGAAATAGAGCACCTTAAATTGATGGAAAAAAAGATTAAAAAAAATAACTATGCTAACGACAGGACAATGGTCTTATTGGAATCAGGCGATGAAGTTCTTAATTACAAAGAGGCAGTTAGTTTCTATTCGGGTGCACATATTAAAATTATTTCTGGTGGCAGTCATTCGTTAGAGAGTTTCAGTGATTATCTAGATTTAATATTGAAATTCATTATTTTTGCACTAAAATAGTGCAATTTATTGTATAATGCACAAATATATGGCATTTAATGACCAATATTAGTGCAAAATGTATGGCACATAGATTGCATAATATTTATTAGTTATTTAGTTAATTCTATAAGGAGAATATTATGAATACATATGAATATATTTGGCTAGATGGATACACTCCTGAAGCAAATATGCGAAGTAAAGTAAAAGCTACCGATGAAGATACAGCTCCTGATTGGTCTTTTGATGGTTCGTCAACGCAACAAGCAGAAGGAGGAAGTTCAGATTGTCTTCTCCTACCTGTTCAAACTTATGAAAACTCTAATGGGCATGACTTAGTAATGACTCAGGTTCAGTCGGCAGATCATACTACTCACCCATCTAATTTTAGAGCTGCAGCTGCGGAGGTGGTTACAGATGAGTGGTGGTTTGGGTTCGAGCAAGAATTTTTCTTTACTGATCCAAATACAGGAGAGCCTTTAGGTTGGGAAGACGGAACTCCCAAAG
>QOPE01000030.1 GCA_003331565.1 SAR86 cluster bacterium
ATATTCTCTTGGAAGTCCCTAAAAATATTATTTAATTGATTTCTTAATAGATTAAGTTCTTTTGCCGCAAGAACTTTTTTTTCAGGATCTAGATTTTTTAACTCTTTGAAACTTAGTTGAATGAAAGATTTTTTACCCAAGAATTGGGATCTGACTTTAAAAAAATCTGATTCGTTAGCTACGGAAGATAAACTTCGTAAGGCCTCTTCAATTAAATCCTTTGGGATTTGCATGAGAGCATTATAGCCTTACTTTATCTACAATCTTTGAAAATGTTGTTGGGTCAGAATAAGCGATTCCAGATAGAATTTTTCTATCAAGCTTTATATCAGACTTAGAAAGGTTGTTAATAAACCTACTGTATGAGATCTCATGATCATTTAATGCAGCTGATATTCTAGCAATCCATAAAGACCTAAAGGTTCTCTTCTTGTTTTTTCTATCCCTAAAAGCATATTGAAGCGATTTAATATTTGACTGTTTTGCAGTTTTATATAACCTACTTCTCGCACCATAGTGGCCTTTTGTAGAGGAAAGAACTTTTTTGTGTTTGGCTTTTGCTGTTACAGCTTTGGTTGTTCTTGGCATGATTGTCTCTTAATTGACTAAAAGCTTAGATGCAATTTTTTTAGTTTCATCTTGCATCTTAATAAGCCCTCTATTGTGTCTTTTTCTCTTAGTGGTTTGCTTAGTCAAAATATGAGATCTGTTGGCACTTCTTCGCTTTAAGCCAGAACCTGTCTTTTTAAATCTCTTTTTAGCACTAGAGTGTGTTTTTAACTTATAACCCATAATAGTTTTATTTCTTTTTGACTTTAGAAAGCACCATCAACAATTGTCTACCTTCCAGTGAAGGCTCTTGGTCAACTTGAGCAACATCACTTAAGTCATCTTTAATTCGATTAAGAAGCTCAAGACCTAAATTAGAGTTTAAAATCTCACGCCCCCTAAATCGGACGCTAATTTTAGTCTTATCTCCGTCAATAATAAAGTTTTTTATCTTTTTTAATTTAATGTTGTAATCACCAACATCTGTAGAGGGCCTGAATTTAATCTCTTTTAAGGACTGTTTTCTCTGTTTTTTCGCGCCTCCTTGATTTTTCTTCTTTTCAAATTGGAATTTACCGTAATCTAATAATTTGCATACGGTTGGATTTGCACCATATGGTGATACTTGAACAAGATCAATGTTTTTTGCTTTTGCTTTATCGAGCGCTTCTTCAATCTTGACAACCCCAAGCTTTTCACCGCTATCATCAATTAGCATAACTTCATCAGCCCTAATCCTTTCATTGATAGGCATGAAGTTTTTCTTTTGCGAAGCTATAGTACTATCTCCAACAGAATCTAAAGAATAAAATCAAAATTAATAATAGAAATAATCAAACTAGGATGTTTGTTTTACAAGAATATGCGACATAGATGGTGAATTTTATATAAATTTATTGATAAAACAACAATAATTCCTAAATACTACATATAAAAACTTTTTACGAAATTACATTTTTATAACAAATATACTTACAATCCTGTTCACTAATAATGAATAAGCTATGACTGACAATATCGACCAAAATGAAGTTCAAAAATTTGCGGCCATTGCGGAACAATGGTGGGATCCTACTGGTGATTTCAAACCCTTGCATGTAATTAATCCAATCAGAGCAGAATATATCTCCAATAAAATTGATCTCCAGGGCAAAAAAGTTTTGGACGTTGGATGTGGAGGCGGTCTTCTTGCAGAAGCATTATTTGATGCAGGAGCTGAGGTTTCAGCAATAGATGTAACAGAAAGAAATATTGAAGTAGCAAAACATCATGCTAATACTCACAAAAAAAATATTTCATACCATCTCACAGATGCAAAAAGTTTTTCAAATAAACATAAAAACTACTTTGATATTGTGACCTGTCTTGAGGTTTTGGAGCACGTGCCTGAACCATCAGTTTTAATAAACGAATGCTCCTCTATGCTCAAAAAAGATGGGTCCTTGTTCCTTTCAACAATAAATAAAAATCCACGATCTTTTGTAACAGCAATTTTTGGAGCTGAATACCTCTTTCAATTGTTGCCTAAAGGCACTCATGAATATGCAAAATTTATAAAACCTTATGAACTAGAGTCATATATGACTTCAGCAAATGTAAGGCTTATGGAAAGCAAGGGTCTTTTTTATAACCCCCTCTTTCATAGTGCAACACTTAATAATGATTTGGGTGTTAACTATATGATGCATGGTGTGAAAGTTGATTAGAGGATTGCTTTTTGATTTGGATGGTACATTACTTGATTCTGCTCCAGACTTTGTTTATTGCTTAAATTCTCTCTTAGAAAAATATCAAAAGCCTCCTACGGATGAAAATTTAATAAGATCTTATGTTTCTGATGGAAGCGCAAAGTTAGTCAAGCTTGGATTTAAAATTGAGGAAGAACATCCTGAATTTGAAAAATTAAAAAAAGAATTTCTTGATTCCTACAAAAATAACCTTGGCAAGTTTTCAAATTTATTTATTGGCGCTTCAGAACTAATCGAAAAAATTAAGCTCAATAATTTGAAATGGGGAATCGTAACAAACAAACCATATGAATATGCTTCTAAAATTATTGAAGAAACTCCTGATCTATCATCCTGTATGACCTTAGTTTGTCCAGATCATCTAAAAAAAGCCAAACCTAGTCCTGAGGGAATATTGTTAGCATGCAATCAACTTAATCTTAATCCAAAGGAAGTGATTTATTTTGGAGATCACCAAAAGGATTTAATGGCTTCTAGAGCAGCAGGAACTCTTACCGCAGCATGTACTTATGGGTATGCATTACAATCATCTGACCTTAAGAATGATGATATTGAAGTTAGAAATTTATTAGAGTTTTCAAAAACTAATTTTAAATCGCTTGATGAACACTCTTGAAAATAAAAATATTCTGATCACTGGTGCCACTAGAGGTATAGGTAATAAGCTAGCAACTCATTTTGCCTCTCAAGGAGCTAACATAATTTTACTAGCAAGCAATGAAGAGAGTCTTAACAAGATCTATGATGAATTGGTGTCAATTAACTCAAAAGGTAAACATCTTATTATTTGCTGTGATTTAAACAGCTTAGATGCTTCTCATTACGATGAAATAAAATTAAATATTGACGAAAACTATAGTGAACTTCATGGCCTTGTGCTAAATGCAGCAATTTTAGGCAAGATGAGTGCTTTGAGTGATTATGATTTAGAAACTTGGAACAAGGTAATCAATGTAAACCTCACTTCGCAGTTTATGCTAGCTAAGACTATGCTGCCAATTTTAACTAGCTCTCAAAAAGCAAGAATTATTTTTACGTCTTCTGGTGTGGCTGATTGTGGTAAGGCTTTTTGGGGAGCATATTCGGTAAGCAAGTTTGCTGTGAAGGGGTTGGCTGAAATATTTCGAGATGAACTCGAAAATATTCATAATCTAAAGATATTTAATTTTGATCCAGGCGCGTCTCCCACGGATATGAGATCAACTGCATATCCTGGCGAAGATCCTAATGACCTTAAATCACTCGATAATCTAATGCCTTGTTATGACTGGTTTTTTTCAAAGGATAGTGACGCCGCAACTGAGCATTACTTTAGATATTCAGAGCTAATCAAGACTATCCCATAGGTTCAAACTCAGGTAGGAATTAAAGGGTTTGTAAATCTTCTCAATGCTTTCTAAGGCCTGATTAGGAAAAAAATTATTACATGCCCTTTTTATGCCTAAATCTCCTTTGGGCAATATATTCTCATCACCTAAGAAAAACATTTTTGCCATATCAACCGTCCAAGGCCCTATCCCTTTATAAGAAATTAATAAATTAGTGAATGCCTCTACTCCAATGGTTTTGTAATAATTTTTTTTCTTTTGTAATGTATTCGAAATTAAAATATTTTTTACATATTCACATTTTTTTTGAGAGAGTCCACTTTCCCTAAGATCATTCTCTAAGTTCCTATTTTGTAATGGGTGATTAATGATAAATTTCTCTGCTCGCTCCCATATAGTTTTTGCAGCTTTTGTAGAAAGTTGTTGTCCTACAATCGCCTTTGATAAATAGACCGATAATTCTCCATTAAATACTTTGAGTTGTTTTGGAGGGCTGCTTTTTAAAAAATTTAAAAAACTAGAATGGTTATTTTTTTTGGAAATCTTTAATAAATCCAAATGAATCTTCTTATATTCCATTTTCAATGATTTGGTCGACTTCATTTGAGGTAAGTTCTTTTAATTGTCCTTCTTTTAAGTCCTTATCCAAAAATATCGAACCAAATCTAACACGCTTTAGTCTGCTGACCTGAAAGCCATGATAATCAAAAAGATTTCTTACTTCTCTATTTTTTCCTGACTGTAAACAGACAGTAAACCATTGATTAGATGATTGCTTCACCCCCGGGACAATATCTGTTAACTGCAATTTTTTATCATCAATATTTATACCTTTCAACATGGATTCTTTGATTTCCTCACTAAAGTTCCCTCTTGCTCTGACAAGATATTCTCTATCAATTATTGAAGATGGATGCATGAGTTTATGTGCTAACTCACCATTATTTGTTATTAATAAGAGGCCGGTTGTGTTGACATCAAGTCTGCCGATTGAAATCCAATTAGTCGATGGATCAGGCAAATTATCAAATACTGTTGCACCAAATTTTTGAGGGTTCTTGGAACATATTACACCACGTTGTTTATTTAACATGATAATTCTAGTGGGTTGAGCAATAGATTCTATTAAATTTCCATCAACATATACTTTGTCTAATTCACCAACTTTATCTCCTAGCTTTGCTTGAGCGTCATTGAGTCGGACCCTTCCTTGTTTTATGATCTCTTCGGATTTGCGCCTAGATCCAAACCCAGCGCTTGCTAGAAACTTTTGTAGTCTTTGCATTCAATGCATTATCCAGTTTGAAGATTGAAATCATCTTCAACAAGGTCAATGGAAGCATCTTCTATCTCGGGTAATAGCGGAAGATCAGATATTGATTTAATCTGTAAATCATCTAAAAAATTAGCTGTAGTTTTGTAAAGAGTTGGTCTTCCTGGAACATCTCTATATCCTGCAGCTTGGATCCAATTTTTATCAAGAAGTGTTCTTATAATTTGAGAGCTAACACTAACGCCTCGAATATCCTCAATATCGCCTCTTGTAACTGGTTGCTTGTAGGCAATTATTGAAATAGTTTCCATTAAGGCTTTGGATGTTCTAGCTTGGGTGTCACTCCACATTGGATAAATTAGTTCAGAAAATTCAGATTTAATTTGAAGACGGTAACCACTAGCAACTTCTAACATTAAAAGTGAAGTATCTTGATATCTTAATTCCAAGTCATTAAGGACTTCTTTAATTTCAGATAATTCAACTTTGATGCCTTGATTTGATAAAAGAGCTTTCATTTCTGAAAGTTTTACTGGTCGAGCTGCGCCAAACAGGATAGCTTCAACGTGATTTGCATTTAATTCCATTAATAGACTCCCTGACTAACTGATTTAAGATACAACTGATTTGAGTCCTCATTCTGAATAATTTCTATATTGCCATCCTTAACAAGCTCTAGTGATGCCAATAAGGCAACTGCAACACCTTGTCTCCCCTCAGATTTTTTAAAGGTCTTAAAGAACTGAATGATATTTCTTTTGGTTAAAAGACCAAGAATGTGCTCAATCCTCTCTTGAGTTGATAGTTCCTCAAATTCAACAAAGTGGATTCCTTTAAATTTAGGTCTTGAAATTACTTCAGCAAACACATCTCGAAGATCGATTGTATTAAAAGGGAGTTGTTCCTTGGGCTCGTTAAACTTTGGCAAGCCAGTATTGGCAACAAAATAGTCTCGTTCAATTTTGGGAAGGTTTGAGATTCTTTCTGAGACAGATTTAAAGCGTTTGTATTCTTGTAGTCTTTTTATCAGAGTTGATCTTGGATCTTCTTCATCTTCAAGTTCATTATTTTGAGGAAGCAACATTCTAGATTTAATATGCGCTAGAGTTGCCGCCATGACCATATAATCTGATGCAAGCTCGACCTTCAATTCTTCCATAATCTCTATGTATTGAAGATATTGTTCTGTGATTGAAGCTAGATCTAACTCCAATATATCAATATCTTTTTTATTAATTAGATATAAAAGAAGATCCATTGGACCTGAGAACTCCTCAAGGATTAATTCAAGGGCATTTGGAGGAATAAATAAATCCTCTGGGATAGCATCAATATTTTTACCCTTAAGCAGCGGAAATTCTCTTTGAATTGTAGAGCTCATCTACTAGATAGTGTAATCATTGAGTGAATAATACACAATATATAGTGTTTTTAAAGCTTTTCTAGGCTTATGCAAAGGATTTAAGTCAATCAGTTAAATTTCAGTAAAAATATATATATTTTTTATAAATATATTTTTTATAGTTTTATATCAATTATCATACTGCAGATGAATTATCTTACCGACAATACAAGAATCGTAGAGAAGTTTGATCTAATTACTCCTAATGAAGTTTTAGAGAAATATCCTCTTACAGATGAGGTTGCAGCGCTTGTATATGGAACTAGAAATGAAATAAGCCAGATCCTCCATGGCAAAGATGATAGATTGCTTGTGATATGTGGGCCATGTTCAGTCCATGATAAAAAATCAGCAATTGAATACGCTAAATTTTTAAAAGATGCTAGAGATCAATTCTCAGATAATCTTTTAATAGTAATGAGGGTGTACTTTGAAAAACCCAGGACTACAGTTGGTTGGAAAGGTCTCATAAACGATCCCGATCTCAATAATACTTTTAATGCTAATAAAGGCTTGATGTTAGCTAGATCAATTCTTAAAGAAATTTCTGAAATTGGACTTCCTATAGGTACAGAATTCCTGGATCCTATTTCACCACAATACGTTGCTGATCTAATTTCATGGGGTGCCATTGGTGCTCGAACTGCTGAAAGTCAATCTCACAGAGAGCTAGCCTCAGGATTGTCTTGTCCAATTGGTATCAAAAATGGAACAACAGGAGCTCTTAAACCTGCAATTGATGGAATTCAAGCAGCTAACCACTCACACGTATTCTTCTCAAATACTAAAGAAGGTATGGTCTCAATTTATAAGACTTCAGGGAATTCAGATGCTCACATTATTTTAAGAGGTGGCAGTAATCCTAATTATGATAGTGAGGCAGTTGAAAAGACTTTAGTGGCATTAAGGGAAGCGGAAGTTAATGAATCAATAATGATCGATGCCAGCCATGGAAATAGCCAGAAGCAACATAAGAATCAAATTATGGTCACTCAAAAAATTGCTGATCAAATTTCTGATGGTAACTTGCTTATCAGAGGCCTAATGCTTGAGAGTAATTTAGTTGAAGGTAATCAGTCAATTTCAGAAAATCTTATATATGGTCAAAGTATTACTGACGCATGCATGAATACAGAAGATACGTTGATATGTTTAAAAGCTTGCTCTGAAGCTGTTGAAAAAAGAAGAGGAAACTAATTGAAGGAAGTTTCAGTTTCACTCGATATAATTAATACTCTAGGCCCTACTTCAGCAATAGTTTTGGCTCTAATCCAGCAGAATAAAATTCCCTCTAAAAACTTCGATGAACTGATCTCTAATTTAGACGATTATCTAAAATTTGAAAATAGGGAAAATCTCATCCAAGCAACTCAAAAGCTTTTGAAACTAAAACTTATTGGATCTATCGATTCTGCAACCGGAAAAAAAGACAATGTTTATAAATTGAAGCTTCCTGGGAAATCTCCAGCTGGATTTAAAAAGCAAATGAATTCTAGCTGGCAACCTAATCAAGAAGTTTACGAAGTATTATTAATGGGTGGAATATCAAAAGAATTTAGTGCTAACAAGCTTCAAGAATTTAAAATTTATTGGGGCGAAAAAGGCTTGCTTAAAGATAATTGGAACTCAATCTTTGTTGATTTTGTAAGAAGAGAATGGGTAAAGGAAAAATCACCAAATAAAGGCGCTGCAACCCAAATGTATCGAAATTGGCAACCAAGCGGTGACGCCTATGAGGTTCTTGAGTTAGCTAATATCCCAAAAAATATTTCACAATCATATATATTAGAATTTGTTCTGTTTTGGGAAGAAGATGGAGTAGCCCTAAAATCATGGAATTCAAAGTTTGTAGACTTTGTAAAGAGAAAAGAAATAGTTAATACAATTAATAATGAAGAAAATAAAAGATCTAATAACAAAGAAGAAGGCCATGGAGAATCTTCAGAGCAGACAAAAGACCTATCGTGGTCAAAAGATCTCGAGCTCTAAAAAGAAACTCATAATTCAATTCATTGAGGACTTATTTTATAAGTTTGAGGTAGCCTATCATTATCAGTTCTTTAAAATTTACTCATCCAATGAAAAAATCATTACTGCCAAACGACTCTGGGCCAGTACATTAAAAAACTTTTCAATTCATCAGCTAAACCAAGCTAGTGCTTTTATTATTAGCAACAATGAGTTCATTCCCACTATAAATGAATTTGTAAAAGCAGTAAGAAAGCAGCCATACTCCGATAGCATTCCAAGTGCTGATGAAGCATTTTTGGAAGCTCAAAAATCTTATTCTCCTAGAAAAAAATATAATTGGTCACATCCGATAGTTTATTTCGCTGGATGCAAAACTGGATGGAGTACTCTGAATGACTCCAATCAATACAATGCAATCAACCAATTTAGAAAAAATTATGCAGAATTACTGATCAAACTTGAAGAAGGCCTGGATTTATCAATTGATCATACTGAGACTGAAGAATTTGAATCAAAAAAGTTTGATTCCAGTTTATTAAAAGAACTCAGAAAAAAATATGATCTTTGAGGCAAAAACATACAATTTGAACTGATTACACTATAATACTCACCCTTTTAAACAGGAGATTTGGACCTATATATGGATGTAGGTTCTAATATATAAAGATTATGTCTAAAAACGTCAGGATGGCTTTACTAATTTTGCTGCCAGTATCTTTCTGGTTTGCAACTGGCGTGCTTGAAGAAGACAAAATAGAGCCACCAAAGGCTCAGAAAACATTATCCTCAGTTGTGATTAATGAGAGTATTGCGGAAATGATTTCCCCGACCATAAGCGTAAACTCTGTTGCTATAAGCGAAAAAAGAGTTGCGGTTAAGGCAAAAACTTCAGGTGAGGTTGTGTCAACAGGTGTTCGACAAGGTGAATGGGTCAAAAAAGATGAGCTTTTATGTAGGCTCGGCATAGTCGAACTGAATCGAACAGAAGTAAAAGCGCCATTCGATGGCTATGTTGAAAATATTGTTAAGCCAGGTAACTTTATTCAAAGAGGTGAAATCTGCGCAACCATAATTGAGCTAAGTCCTATAACATTTGTTGCTGAGGTTCCCGAGGCTAAAATCAAAGACATCTTTGAAGGTCTTCAGGTCAAAATTGATTTAATCACTGATGAAACTATCTCATCTAATCTCACATTCGTATCTAAAAGCGCATCTCCTGCTACAAGAACCTTCAGAGTTGAAGCAGAGTTTGAGAATGTAACTGGTGCTGTAAGAGATGGTATTACTGGCACTATGCACATTAGTACTCAACCGATCTTAGCCCATAAAATTACTGCTTCAGTTTTATTGCTAACTGATGAAGGCAATATCGGTGTCAGGACTGTTAATTCAGAAAGCAAAGTTGAGTTTCATTCAATAAAAATTATTAAAGATACAGCTGACGGGCTTTGGGTAGGTGGTATACCTCAATTTTCAAATCTTATAGTTCAAGGACAGGGATTTGTTGAAAATGGTCAAACCGTAGCTGTTACAAATCTAGCTAGTCTATGAATAAAATAGTTGATTTTGCTCTTTCCAAAGGAAAGACAACATTAACTATTGCCTTGCTGGTTTTAATTGCTGGAAGTTACTCTCGCACAATCATTCCCGTTGCTGCAGATCCGAGTATCCAGCTTCCCCTGGTAAGTGTTTCGGTCTTCCTCGATGGAGCTTCTCCAAATGATGCATCTAGATTAATAGCAAAGCCATTAGAAAATAGACTTAGAAGTGTCCCTGGCATTGAGGAAATATCTTCTAGTAGCACTTTAGGATTTGCAAGATTGGTTGCTGAATTTAAAGTAGGACATGACATTGATGCTGCGTTAGTAGACATTAAACAAGCAGTAGAAGAAGTTAAATACAAGCTTCCGCTAGAGGCAGAGGATCCACAAATAAGAGAATATTCATTTGCAACATTTCCCGTTATGAACCTTAGCTTGATAGGAAATGGGCCATTGAGACAAAAGGTTTTTTTTGCAAAAGAACTTCAGGATCAACTCGAGGGTATAGATGAGGTTTTGAGTATTGATATAAGTGGTGCTCCGGATGAAGTTCTTGAAGCAATTATTGATAAATCAAAGCTGGAGACTTATGGAATTACATTAAGAGATCTATATTTAGCTGTTTCAAACAATAACGTGATTATTCCTGGTGGTGCTCAAGATACCGGTGACGGTCGTTTTAACATAGAAGTTCCTGGAGTTTTTGAGACTGCTCAAGATGTTTACAGCATTCCAGTTAAAGTTACACCCTCAGCAGTTGTGACCCTTGGAGATCTTGGTGAGATAAGAAGAACCTTTAAAGACTACTCATCATATTCAAAAGTTAATGGTAAAGACGCGGTTACCCTTGAAGTAAAACTTAGAGAGGGTGCTAATTCAATAGATGCTAAACGAGCAATCATGTCAAATATATCTGAGTTTGAACCTTATCTACCTGAAAATATTGAAATTGTTAAAACTGATGATGAGACCATTTGGGCTGAAAAAATGATTACAGAGCTCCAAGGAAACATTGTTACCGCAATCTTTCTGGTAATGATTTTGGTTGTTGCCAGTATGGGTATTAGAGTTGGTATGTTGGTTGGTCTATCGATACCGTTTTGCTTTCTCTTAACTTTTATTGTTTTAAATATTGCAAATATTGAATTTAACTTCCTTGTAATGATGGGGTTGTTGTTAGGGCTTGGAATGCTGATCGATGGATCTATTGTTGTAACTGAATATGCGGACAGAAAAATATCTGAAGGGGTACAAAGGATTGAAGCCTACAGACTCGCTTCAAAAAGAATGTTCTATCCGATACTGTCTTCGACAGCAACCACAATTGCTGCCTTTACACCACTTATTTTTTGGCCCGGATTCACAGGTCAATTTATGCGTTTTTTACCAATAGCAGTTTTCATAGTTCTATCAGCCTCATTGGTCTATGCAATGATTGTAGTGCCAGTTCTCGGTGCTGTATTTGGTCAAAGAAGATCTTCACTTATGTCTGGAGAATCTGAAAAAACTGGAGAGGTTGTTTTTGACAAAATTTCATCCTTCTACAGCAAATGGGTAAGGGTTTTTGCAAAGAATCCATTTGAAACAATATTAAGCGTTTTTTTTCTATTATCAATCATTATTATTTCTTACGACCGCTTTGGAAAAGGTACAGTCTATTTTCCTTATGTAGATCCTGTTGCTGCTGAGGTATCAATAAGAGCGAGAGGTAATTTTTCAGCTACCGAATCAAAAGAAATTGTTGAGCAAGTTGAAGACAGGCTGCTCGAAATTCAAGAAATAAAAAGCCTTTATTTAAGAACAGGCTCTCAGTGGTTTAACTCAGGAGGTGATGCTGTTGGACGTGGCTTTTTTGAGGTCGAGGAATTTAATTCAAAAGGGCTCACAGGTCAACAAATAATTGATCAAGCCAAACTGGTAGTGGCAAATATCCCGGGCATTATTGTTGAAATAAGTGAGCAAGAAGGCGGGCCTGCATTTGAGAATCCCATTGAAATTGGTATTTTTGGAAATACAGAAAATGAGGTTGTTCAGGTAACTCGGATGGTTGAAGACTATGCGAAGAATGGAGTTACTGGCTTAGCGAATATAAGTTCAACGCTACCTTACCCCCAAATTGAGTGGAAGATTGATGTTGATAAACAAAAAGCTGCTCAACTGGGAGTCAATATCTCAGACGTAGGCGCTATTGTACAGATGCTTACAAATGGTTTTAAAGCAGGTGAATATAGACCCGATGACTCAAGAGATGAAGTTGAGATAAGAGTTAGGTTTAAGCGCGATGAAAGATCTTTAACGGGCATCGATGATCTAAAAGTTCCCTCTTCGCGAGGACAAATACCTATCAGCTCATTTATCAAAATTATTCCGAAAGAAAATAGGCAGTCTGTTGTTAGAAGAAACGGTAAGTTTTTCCATGAAATTGGAGCTGCTGGAGCAAATAAAGATATCTTAATTGATGAAAAAGTTAAAGAAATGAGGCAATGGATAGATCAACAAGAGTTTCCCTCGGGAATTTTTGTTCAATTTAGGGGGCAACAAGAAGAAACTGAGGAGGTAAATAGTTTTTTGAGTGTTGCAGGTATAACAGCTATATTCCTTATGCTTGTCCTACTGCTTACTCAATTTAATAGCTTTTATCAGTCAATTTTGATTTTGTCTGCGGTATTTATGTCGGCTACAGGAGTCTTACTAGGATTACTAATTACCGGACAACCCTTCGGGACAACCATGACTGGAATCGGCATTGTTGCATTAGCTGGAATTGTTGTTAATAACAACATCGTATTGATTGATACCTTCAATAGGCTTCGACATGAGAATCAAAATCTAGCTAGATATGATGTGGTTGTCATGGCTTGTAAGCAAAGATTAAGACCGATCTTACTAACAACCCTCACAACTATTTTTGGGCTGTTACCACTTGCTGCTGGCGTAAGCTTAGATATTGTTGCAAGATCAATTGAATTAGGCAGCCGAGTTGTAGATTGGTGGCAGCTTTTAGCACAATCAATAGTTTTTGGATTAGGTTTTAGTACAATTTTGACTCTTATTTTTACCCCCGCCGCCTTAATGGTTCCTGAGTC
>QOPE01000031.1 GCA_003331565.1 SAR86 cluster bacterium
CCATACATAATTTGAAATTCAGCTTGCTTAAATGGAGGTGAGACTTTATTTTTTACAACTTTGACTCTTGTTTCGTTGCCAATAACCTCATCACCTTCTTTAACAGATCCTATTCTTCTGATATCAAGCCTGACTGAAGAATAAAATTTAAGAGCATTTCCACCAGTTGTGGTTTCAGGATTACCAAACATGACACCAATCTTCATCCTGATTTGATTAATGAAAATAACCATTGCGTTTGATCGTTGAATATTACCTGTGATCTTTCTTAAAGCCTGCGACATTAAACGAGCCTGTAAGCCAACATGATGATCACCCATCTCTCCTTCAATTTCTGCTCTGGGAGTTAAAGCAGCAACTGAATCTATAACAATAAGATCGACGCTGTTTGATTTAACAAGCATGTCAGTAATCTCTAAAGCTTGCTCTCCAGTATCAGGTTGGGATAAAAGTAATTCATCAACATTAACACCTAATTTTTGAGCATAAGATGGATCAAGTGCATGCTCTGCATCTATAAATGCTGCAGTACCACCCTCTTTTTGACATTCAGCAATGGCCTGAAGTGTGAGGGTTGTTTTACCAGAAGACTCAGGACCAAAAATCTCTATAACTCTACCCTTAGGAAGTCCACCAATTCCAAGGGCTATATCTAAGCCAAGAGAACCAGTTGATACTGATGGTATATCAGTATTTTCTCTATCTCCCATTTTCATAACAGCGCCTTTGCCAAACTGCTTTTCTATTTGAGACAAGGCTTCATTTAAATTTTTGGTTTTATCTGACATGATTTGCTCCATTTACTGTATATTTATACAGTATATAAAAAAATAAAGAAAAGTAAATAAAAAAAATTAATACTGACTTGATTATAAGAGGTTGTTAGAATTCTTTTCATGGCTTTTATTGTTACTGAATCATGCATTAAATGTAAACATACAGACTGTGTCGAGGTATGTCCTGTTGACTGTTTTTATGAAGGTCCAAACTTTCTTGTTATACATCCTGATGAATGTATCGATTGTGCTTTATGTGAGCCCGAATGTCCTGTTGATGCAATCTTCTCAGAAGATGAGCTTCCGGATGATCAAATCGAATTTATTGAGATTAATGCCGAATTATCTGAAGTTTGGCCAAATATTACCGAACAAAAGGCCCCACTCCCTGAATGCGAGGAGTTTGAAGAGGTAAAAGAAAAAAAACATCTTTTAGAAAGATAACTACAAAAATTTATAGTCTTTGGTCGAAATAGACGAATCACCTTTACGAAGTTGAAATTTAAGCATGGAGACTGAACTCTCTGACTTACCCACACTTGCAATAGGTTGATTTGATGTCACGGTATCCCCTTTGGACACTAATGATTTATTCAAGTGCGCATAAACACTTAATATGCCCTTTGGATGCTTAATGATTATCATGTTTCCATAGCCGGGAATATCAGGGCCCGAAATAATAACTTCGCCTGCATCTGCAGAAAATACTATGGTCCCTTCAGATGCATAAAAAGTAATCCAATTCCTTGCCTCCTCCTTATACGTATTTAGATTGACAGGTTTGTTAACGAATTTGATTTTTGTAGAGGGATCTTGAGTTTTGTGATCAGGTAGTTTTAATAATTGATTGGGAAAGATTTTATAGGGACTCTTCAGGTTGTTGATTTCAATCAAATTAAAAATATCTATGTTAAGTTTTCTTGATATTGAATAAAGATTTTCACCCTTTTTTACTAGATAAATTTCTTTAGGCTCAGTGAATGTTTTTTCATAAAAATTACTAATGGTTGAACATGAGCTAATTATTAAAACTATTAGTAAAATCTTTACCACAAAAAAATTCCAGAAATAAAAATTAAGCCTGCAAAAAAAGTATCCAAAGCTAGACTGTTTTGTTCATAAATTTTTTTAATTAACTTTGGCATTAAAATTAATGAGGCAGCACAACCCAAACCAAATACTAGTAAATTTAAGACCTCGAATGTTGCTATAGATGAAATCACTGTCTCATACAAACCAATACTTAATAAAATTGCACTTCCTGATATTCCTGGAATTATAAAAAAAGTAAATGCTATAAAGCCTCCTATAAAAAGAAAAAATATAAATTCCTCAAAATTCACAGAAAAAAGAGATAAGAGGTAGCCAATCAAGCCTCCAGCAATTACAAATAACAATCTTTGAATGGATCTTTCAGAAACAGGATGAAATAAGAATATTCTTAAGGACACTAAAACCATAATTACAGACAAAATATTAAAAAACTCAGAAGAATGACTTTCGATCAGATAGTGAATAAGATTTGAAAATAATAAGATTGCTGCAATCATCGAGAAAATAAGAAATACCATTAATGAAATCTGAAGATCATTTACAAAATATTCTTTTGAAAATATTTTTTTTGATAACTTAATATTTGAAAGGATAGATATTAAGTTTTTGTAAATTCCAAAGAGCAACGCAATGGTAGCTCCAGAGATACCGGGAATTAACTCCGCAAGACCCATGCAAAATCCAGCCAATGAGTACCTTAATCTATTTTTCATTTATAAAATTAATCACCATTTCTGCTGATTCCTCCAAGCATTGGAACAAAAGCTACATCTTCCACTTCAATTTTTTCATATGAATTTTTATTTTGTTTTTCAATACAAATGAGTTTCTGCATATCTTTAAAGCCTACTGGTAAAATTAGTCTTGCATCTTTTTTTAAAATCTTGATAAGATCTTCGGGTATTTCTGGTGGTGCTGCTGCACATATTATTCCATCAACGTTTTTTAGACCATCAAGCACATAACCATCTCCATTTATAATTGAGACATTTTTTATTCCTAAATTTAAAAGAGTTGATCTGCTTTTTGAAACTAGTGGCTTTATTCTCTCAATACCAATTACTTCTTCTGCAAAAAATGAAAGTATTGCACTTTGGTAGCCTGAGCCAGAACCAATATCAATTATCTTTTTAAAAATTTTTGCCCTTCCGCTGGCTTTTTCAATTAACAATTCGGTCATTCTTGCGACAATATACGGTTGAGAAATTGTTTGCTTATACCCAATAGTTAAAGATCTATTTTCATATGCTCTTGACCAAAAGGCCTCATCAAGAAATTGATGACGAGCAATCTGACTCATTGCATCCAAAACTCTAAAATCTTTGATTCCCATCTCTAGAAGCATTTCAACCATTTGCTCCCTTACTCGCTTAAATGTAAATCCAGATTTAGCTTCCATGACTTATTTCTCTACCCAAAAAATCGTTAGCACTGCTAATGTCATAGTTAAGAATTGAAACAGATACATAACCATTTTCTATGGCTTGCATATCTGTATCAGATTGACCGTCGATAAAATCTCCTGAAGCACTGAAAGTAAAGCTCAGTTGATCCTTTTTACTTATTATATTTGGAGCTTCCGGTGCCCCTCTTTTAGCAAGCTTTGTATAGAGCTCACCTTTGTAATCTTGTTTCAAAATATCTGGAAAGTTGATGTTTATTAATGAATTCTGCTGAAGTGAAATTGATCTAAATTTCTGAATAAGCTCAAATGCTTTATCAGCAATAAAACTAATATCTCTAGGCGAAAATGAACAAACCGATATCGCAACAGGAGCATATTTTAAATTAATGCCAGCTATAGCTGCGCCGACAGTACCAGAATAAAAGACATCGGTTCCTAAATTTGCTCCCAAATTAATTCCAGAGACAACTTGCTCAATGTTATTTTCGTTCATTCCATGAAGACCAAAATAAGAGCAATCTGCAGGAGTGCCTGTGACCACAAACTCCTTTAAATTTAATTGTTTAACTTTTACTTCTTTTCGAAGGCTTATTGCAGCACTCATCCCACTACAATTATGTTTTGGTGCAACCATTATTGGATCTAGGGTCTTTGTAGACGCTAACAGCGCCTGAATACCAATTGCTTCAAAGCCATCATCATTTGTCACTAAAATGCTCATTTAATTTTTAAGTGTAGCTAAGGCATAGACAGCTAAGCCATTTTCCTCTCCAATCTCACCCATCCCTTCAGTAGTGGTAGCTTTTAAGCTTATACGATCCCTAGAAATGTCTAAGATTGATGATAACGACAATTCCATTTCACTTATGTAACTGGATAAATTTGGCTTTTGAGCCACAATTGTTACATCGACATTATTTAGTTTAAGTTGTTTTTTCAAAATCAGACTCATCGTCTTTTCAATAATTTTTTTGCTATCTAAATTCAAGTTTTCAGGACTCTTATATGAAAAATAATGTCCTATATCCCTGAATCCTCCAGCTCCTAATATCGCATCAGCTAATGCATGCAAAATAATATCTCCATCAGAATGAGCGATAATCTGATAATCAGAAGGTATTTCTACTCCTGCCAATTTAAGAATTGAATTCTCTTTAGTGGCATACCTATGAAAGTCTATACCTCTTCCAACAAATACATCATGTGCTGATAAAGAATATAGATCATCGGGTGTGGTTATTTTGATGTTTTTAGGCAAGCCTTTAGAAAAAGAAATCTTAAAACCTGCATTCTCAACTGCCTGAGATTCATCAGAATATTCCAAGCCCTCTTTGTCAGCAATCGTCAGTGATTCGTGAAGTACTTTTGCATTAAATATTTGAGGAGTTTGAACTTGAACAAAACTTTTTCTATCCATTGGTTTAAATTCGTTTGAACTATCTCTGATGGAGTCATTAAATTCCAGCACTGGGATTAACCCATCACCATTACTTATTTGAAAATCATTAATAAGATTATTTAGCCAGTCAATCTCAAAAAATGGCCTTACAACGTCATGAACTATGATTATATCGTCATCAGAAAACTTGATTTCATTTAGAGCATTTAGGACCGAGGCTTGCCTCGATGGTCCCCCTGAAGCCTTAATAATTAAATCAGGATGTGAAAAAGACTGAGATGCAAATAACTCGTCTTTAGCAGAGATTGGAATAATAATCTTTTCTGGATCTGTAAGAGATAATCGATTAACCGTTCGCTCAATGACTGATTCGTGGCCAACTCTTGAATACTGTTTGGGAAGATTGCTTTCAAAGCGATTACCCAAACCTGCTGCAGGAACAATGAAATAGATTTTACTCATTGGGATTATCTTTTGTTACGTCTATTTCGATAAGAACTTCATCTGCTTTAACAAGATCAAGTTTTTCCCTTGCATAACTTTCTACAAATGAATCGCTCATTTGAATTGAAATAATTTCCTCCTCTAAGGTTTCGTTCATATCAAAGATCAAATCTCTTTCATTTTTATAAGTACTAAGCTCTGATTTGAGTTCGTTATTTAGCTTTCTTCCATCATCACCAATAAATATTGAAAAACTATTTATTACTAAAAAAATTAAGGATAAAAGGATAATAAAATTAAAGAAATAATTCATTTGCATAAGAGACAGAGTTGCCGAGATCAGATTCTATCCATAACAATCTATTATATTTTGATGTTCTATCTGATCTGCAAGGAGCTCCAGTTTTAATTTGGCCTGCACTTACACCAACACAAATATCAGCGATAGTATTATCTTCTGTTTCACCAGATCGATGAGAGATTACTGCTGAGTAATTATTCTGACTTGCAAGATTGATTGCTCCAAGCGTTTCACTAACAGTTCCAATTTGATTGAGTTTGATGAGAATTGAATTAGCCAAGCTTTTATCTATGCCATGTTGAAGATCTTTTACATTAGTAACAAATAAATCATCTCCAACAATCTGGATGCTATTGGCAAGCTCATTAGTAAGCATGCTCCAACCATCAAAATCATTTTCATCCATGCCATCTTCAATGGATCGAATTGGATAAGAACTTACTAAAGATTTTAGGTAATCAACAAAACCGTTTGAATCCAAGGATTTATTTTCACCTTTTAATACATACTTACCATCTGTAAAAAATTCTGACGCTGCGCAATCAAGAGCTAAAACAATATCTTTGCCAGCCTCAAGGCCACAATCCTCAATCGATTTTAAAATTAGTTCTATCGCTTCCTGATTTGATTTTAAATCTGGAGCAAATCCTCCCTCATCACCAACCGCTGTACTGAGACCTTTTGATGCTAACAATGATTTTAAAGCTCCATAGATTTCTATTGCCCACTGCATGCACTCATTAAATGAACCAGCACCTATTGGCATAACCATAAACTCTTGAATATCAATATTATTATTGGCGTGCTCTCCTCCATTAATAATATTGAGCATTGGTACAGGCAAACTTAATTGTTTATTTGCTTTAAATTCTGAACAGTAGAGATTATTCACATGCTCATATAAAGGTAATTTGGCAGATTTAGCACCTGATCTCAGGGTTGCAATTGAAGCAGCGAGAATAGCATTGGCTCCTAAGTTTTTCTTTGCTGGAGTTCCATCAAGATCTATCAAGGCTTGGTCAATCTCAAATTGATTTCTTGCATCCATACCAATTAAAACATCAGCTAATTTAGTATTTATATTTTTTACTGCCTTTAATACTCCTTTACCGAGATATTCATTACCGCCGTCTCTTAATTCAAGAGCCTCTCTTTCACCGGTGGAAGCTCCGCTTGGAACTTTGCTGATGGCTGATAGGCCATCATCAGTTTCAACCCTGCAAGAGACTGTTGGCAGCCCTCTAGAATCTAATATTTGAATTGCTTTTACTGATGTAATGTTTGCCATTAGCTATCTAGAAAGCTGGTCCTTGATTAAATTGTCTAATGCCTTTAATTCGCTGAGATAAGGTCCGATCTTCTGAGTATTAATTGCGCATGGCCCATCACATTTAGCCTCATCGGGATTGATGTGAGCTTCAATAAATAAACCAGCAATTTTTTGAGCAAGGCCTGATTTTGCGAGTGGTAAAAATAAATCTCTTCGACCACCCGCTGCATTTCCTAGACCTCCGGGCAGCTGAAGTGAATGAGTGACATCAAAAATTACCGGATAGTCAATATCTTTGAGTACCTGAAAATTCAACATGTCTACAATTAAATTGTTGTAACCAAATGCATTTCCCCTTTCACACATTAGAATTTTTGAATTTCCTGCAGATTCACATTTTTTTGCAACATTCTGCATTTCAATTGCAGATAAGAATTGTGGCTTTTTAAACTGGATAACAGCTCCAGTTTTTGCGGCTGCAATCACGAGATCTGTTTGCCTACATAAAAAAGCAGGAATTTGGATAATATCAGCAACTTTTGAAACAGGGACAGCCTGGTCAGGTTCATGGATGTCCGTAATTATTGGAACATTAAAATGCTCTTTAACTTTTTGAAGTATTTCTAAACCTTCTTCGAGTCCTGGCCCCCTGAAAGAATCAATTGAGCTTCTATTTGCTTTATCAAATGATCCTTTAAATATCCAATTAATTTTATTTTTTTCAGTTGCTTCCTTAAAAGATTCTGCAACCCGCATAACAAGATCTTCATTCTCAAGAACGTTTACCCCGCCCATGACAGTTAAAGGACTGTCATTGCCTATTTCAAAACCGTTAAGTTGAATGCTCATCTTTTTAATTTTAAAGCTTTACTGACAAAATTGTTAAATAATGGATGGCCGTCTCTTGGGTTAGACGTAAACTCTGGATGAAATTGACAGCCTATAAACCATGGATGATTCTTGATTTCTATCATCTCTACTAACTTTCCGTCTTCTGAAGTTCCTGAAATTAACATGCCGTTTGAATTCAAAATTTTTCTATATTCAGGATTAAACTCATATCTATGTCTATGCCTTTCAATAATCTTATTATCTTTATAGAGCTTATGAGATAAAGATGATTTCCTTAAGATGCAAGTTTGACCTCCAAGTCTCATGGTTCCTCCCAAATCAGAACTATCATCCCTGTACTCAGTATTTCCTGATTTATCTTTCCATTCTGTAACCAGTCCAATGACAGGAAATTTTGTTTTGGGATTAAATTCAGTGCTGTTTGCATTTTTAAAACCTAGAATGTTTCTGGCAAACTCGATAACTGCAATCTGCATACCTAAACAGATACCAAAATAAGGAATATTTGATTCTCTAGCAAACTTACATGCAACAATCATTCCATCGATGCCTCTTTCTCCAAATCCTCCTGGAACTAAAATAGCATCAGCAAAAGATAGATTCTTTTTTACATTGGATTTATTTATCTTTGCTGCATCAATAAATGTTAAGTTCACCTTAGCTTTATTAATAATGCCTGCATGATCAAGTGCTTCATTTAAAGATTTATAACTATCTTTCAGTTCAACGTATTTACCCACGATTGCAATATTTGCTTCCTTTTTTGGATTCAGCTTAGCTTGTACCACTCTTTTCCAATCAGTTAAGTTGGGTTTCTTTGATTGTTTTATGTTAAGGCTCTTCATCAGAATCTTATCCACTCCCTGGTGATGAAGCAGTAAAGGAATTGAATAAACAGTATCTGCATCATGCATTGAAATAACGCTATCGGGATGAACTGAGCAAAATGAAGCAATTTTGTTTTTTTCATCTTTAGGTAATTCTTTTTCTAAACGACAAATTAAGCAGTCTGGTTGTAATCCTAGAGATCTGAGCTCTTTAACTGAATGTTGCGTTGGCTTAGTTTTTAACTCCTCAGATACTTTGATGTAGGGAACCAGGGTTAAGTGTGCAATTGCTGTTCTTTCTTTTGGCATCTCGAGCGTCATCTGTCTAATTGCCTCAATAAATGGCTGACTTTCAATATCTCCAACAGTTCCGCCAATTTCAACAATGGCAATATCTGCTCCTTTAGCTCCATTCTTGATTCTAGATTTAATTTCATCTGTAATGTGAGGAATAACTTGAACCGTACCTCCAAGGTAATCCCCTTTTCTTTCTCTCTTAATTACAGACTCATAAACTTTTCCAGCAGTAAAATTATTTTTTTTGCTAGCTTGAAATCTTACAAACCTTTCATAATGGCCGAGATCAAGATCTGTTTCAGTGCCATCATTGGTGACAAACACTTCTCCATGCTGGAAAGGACTCATTGTTCCTGGATCAACATTGATGTATGGATCGACTTTTATTAAAGATACTTTTAGGCCTCTGGATTCGAAAATTGAACCTATGGACGCGGCAGCAATGCCCTTACCTAATGAGGAGACTACTCCACCTGTGATGAAAAGATATTTAGTTTGAGCCATCTACAATAATTAATTAGATGGGATGACAGAATATCAGATAATTGGGTCAATAAAAACAGTTTAAGCAGATTCTTCGAACAAAGGTCGAGATAAATCTGCCCAATCAATATCACCATCACTTGGCAGTGAAGCAAATTCCAATATACCTAGATCATCAAATTTTTCTTTAACTGAATCGGTAAGCAGTCCTATTCTTGATAAGTTTGGCATAACCCTTGAAAATAAAAGCTTTTGAAAATGCTGCATTATTTCTGAGCCGAGTTGGAATTGTCTTGCATCCTCAACATCCCACCCAAAATGCTCATATACATCAGTCGACAAAAGCCTCTCCCTGCTAAGTAAACAAGCCTCATAGGCAAACTGAGCTCTATCCTCTTTTTCGTCATGTGAGAGAGTTTCAACAAATTCTTCTAGATAATTCACTCCAAAAGTTACATGCCTTGCCTCATCCCTGATGATTAAACCCAGCATATCGTGGAGAACAGAATCTTTTGCTAAATCACGAGTTGCTTGGAAAGCTGCGAGAGCCAAACCCTCTATAATTAATTGCATACCTATAAACTTTAAATCCCACCGAGGATCAGTAAGAATTTTGTCCAAGATTGATTTCAATGCATTTCCGATTGGATACATTAGTTTGGTTCTAGTTTGAATGTATTTGTTAAAAGCTTCAACATGTCTAGCTTCATCAAATGTTTGAGATGCTGCATAAAGTTTTGCGTTATATGTAGGAGCGCAACTTGTTAGCTGAGATGCTACAAGCAGTGCGCCCTGTTCGCCATGTAAATACTGACTTAAGCTCCATGCATTTCTATGTTTAGCAAATTCTATCTTTTTCTCATCAGATAATTTTTGGTAAGGCTCATAGTCATCCCAAAACCATTCTGGTGGCTCAGAAATCTGCTCAAAGGGTTTAGACCAATCTACATCGATGTTAGCATTCCAATTGAGCTCCTTACCAATCTCATAAAGTTTTTTAATCCTATTATCCTGAAGAGTGTAATCCCAGTTATAAGTTCCGGTTAATGGAGTTTGAAAGATTTCAATAACATCATCTGCGATTTCAGATGTCATGTGACTCTCAAACTCGTCTTCGTATCTAATATTTCTGGGAGTTGAATCTAATTGATTAATTTTCATATATTACTCGTCTAACTCTTCGGTCTATCCTGGTCATTAATTCATATGAGATTAATTTATTATAATCAGCAAATTTGTTTATGCTATGTTGAGGGGACCAAAACTCAACCCAGTCACCAAACTTTACATCATTTAAATGGGTTATATCAATTGTAATTAAGTCCATGGATACTCTTCCAAACATTATAGCCTCTCTATCATTAATTCGGACGGATGTACCATCAAGTGCTGATTGAGGAAATCCATCAGCATAACCACAATATACAACAGCAATCGACATATCTTGCTTTGCTCTTATTCTGCCACCGTAACCTACTGCATCGCCTTTCTTAATTTTATTGATCGAAATGATTTTGCTTTTAAAAGTCACAGCTGTTTTGAGTTCAGTAACTCCGCTAACACCACCATACAAACCAATACCACATCTAACCCAGTCGTATGCATGACTTGGAAAATTTATTACTCCGCTGCTATTTAAAATACTTCTTTCAGGATTAGTTGAAAAAGAGTCGTAGAGATCTTGAAACTTACTCATCTGTTTTTTATTTGATGGATCAGATGGAACATCTGACGAGGCAAGATGTGTCATGAGGACATTTTGATCATTTATAAAAGATTGAATTTGATCAGCCTCATTAACTTGAAATCCTAATCGATTCATTCCTGTATTAAACTTAATCCATATCTTTGTCTTAGATTGAATATCCTTGTATAAATTAATTTGTTCATGAGTATGTAATACCGTCATTAAGTTATGCTCAATTACCTGATCAATTTCATTTTGCTGGTAGACACCTTGCATTAATAAAATGGGCTTATTAGAGATTTTTCTTATCTTCATTGCCTCATCAAGTCTTACAACTGCGAAGCCGTCTGTTAAATCATTTAGCCTTAAAACAAATTCTTCTAGTTCATGCCCGTAAGCATTTGCTTTGATAACAGATAGGAAATTTGTATGATCACTAATGTGGGTCTTCAAGTAGGAAATATTATCTTGAATAACAGAGAAATTTATATGTAATTCAGCTGACTCTTTGCTCATTGAAATGGATCAAAGTAACTGTCCACTGCGAAATCTTCAAAACGAGTAAATTCCTTCAAGAATGATAGGTTCACAGTTCCAATTGGGCCATTTCTTTGCTTTCCAATTATAATTTCAGCTTTATTACCTTCTTCGGAATCTTCGTTGTAAACCTCATCTCTATAGATAAAAAGTATAAGATCTGCATCTTGCTCAATTGCACCTGAATCTCTCAGATCAGCCATCATAGGTCTTTTGTTTGGTCTTTGCTCTACAGCTCTATTCAGCTGAGATAAAGCGATCACAGGTACATTTAACTCTTTTGCAAGAGCTTTTAGAGATCTTGAGATCTCAGATATTTGATTAACCCGATTCTCTGTTGAGCCTGGTAATTGCATTAACTGAAGATAATCAACAACGATTAGAGATAAACCATGCTCCTCTTGTCGTGAAACTCTTCTTGCTCTTGCTCTTAGCTCCATTGGTGACAACAAGGAACTATCATCAATGTATAAAGGCAGTTCCCTTAATTTAGATGAAGAGTCCATAAATCTTTTTAGCTCTTCGTTGGAAAGTGAGGCAGATCTTACATTTTGCTGATTGATTTTTGCATGACTAGCTAGAAGTCTGGTTGTAAGAGATTCGCCTGGCATTTCTAAACTAAATACCAACACTCCACCTTTAACATCCTCATTTAATAGAAAATTCTCAGCGATGTTCATTGCTAAAGAAGTTTTTCCCATACTTGGTCTTCCAGCAACAACAATTAAGTCTCCCCTTTGAAGTCCTTGAGTTTGTTTATTTAGATCTTTAAAACCAGAAGAAAAACCAATTAGACTTGATCCACTTTGAGAGAGCTCATTAAGCCTATCAATAGACTTCTCAATTAGATTTTCTAGTGTTTGGATATTTGTTGATGTCCGCTCAGCCTCATCATTTAATGAAAAAATCTTGGATTCGGCTTCATCCAATAGTCCTGAAGCATCTTTTCCCTGAGGATTAACAATTAGTTCAGCTATTTCAGAATTTATTTTCATTAACTTTCTAGATATTGATTTTTGCCTAATCAACTCTGCATAGGTTTCTAAATTTGCTGCAGAAGGAGAAGAACTTGCTAGCTCAATAAGGTAGTTTTTACCTCCAGCTCTAGTTAATAAATTCTTGCTATCGAGTCGGTCAGCAACAGTAATTGGGTCCAGTGGTTTACCTGCATTAACAAGATCCCCCATCGATTCAAAGATCGATTGATGATCTTTACCTTGAAAATCTGCATGCGAGATTACCAAACGCACGTTGTCATAACGCTCAGTCTCGAGCATCAGGCCACCTAGCACAGCTCTTTCAAGCTCTCTTACTTGGTCAATTTGATCGTTTGAATATTCAGGCATAGGAAATGATTTTTACATCATATCCAGGGAATGACAACTATTCAGGCTTAACAATAACGGTT